>WTGD01000068.1 GCA_011523725.1 Nitrospinota bacterium | reverse complement strand
CCTGCGGGCTTCGCCCTTGCCTCGTTGACTCCCCCTCAAGGGGGGAGTGAAATTCCGTACGCTCCTTTTGTGGGCTTTTTCAACAACCCCAAATCAGCGAGGGTGCATCTCGTCAGGGACGAAGTAATCGCAGTATGAAGTTATCGCCGTATGAGGTTGCCGCGTGACCTGTCCGGCGGCGACTGGCTCCTCAACCCTCCTCTTCCTCCTCCTCGCCCTTCGTCTCCGGGAACCATTCCAGGAAGCCCTCTTCGGTGGCCGGCGGGAAGGGCCACTGGTCTCCGCGCATGGCGGAGAGCGTGCGGTCGGGGCCGGGCTGGAACCGCCGGGCCGGCTCGCCGACGAGTTTCCCGTCATCCAGCCATTTCTCGTCGCTTCCGTATATCTGTCCCGCGAGGATTTCGCTCAAGCGGGAGAGGGCGTCGGCGTAGTCGGGGTCGGAGAAGAGGTCGACCATTTCATGGGGGTCCTCCTGTAAATCGAAGAGCTGGAAGTAGTGCCCGACGGGGTAGTAGATGAGTTTGTGGCGCCCGTCGTGGACCATGCGCGAGGAATGCGCGTCCTCGCCCGCCTCGCCGAAGAGGAATTCCCGCTTTACGTCCCCCACCATCGAGAGGCCCTCCACCGTCTCGGGAATATCGATGCCGCACAGATCGAGCAGGGTGGGCATCACGTCCTGCAGGCCGACGAGGCGGTCGTCGACCCGGTTCGCGCCGACGCGCGCATCGTCCGGCAGACCCACCAGGATCATCGGGATTCCGGCGGAATACTCGTAGAAGACGCGCTTCGCCCACATGCCGTGGTTCCCGAGCATGTCGCCGTGGTCAGACGTGAAGCAGATGATGGTGTCGTTGGTGAGGCTTTCCTCGCGCAGGGTGCCGATGATGATGCGTATCTGGTGCTCGATGTGGGTGCACAGCGCGTAGAACGCCCGGCGCGCGTCGATAACCGCCCCTGCGCCGTAGAGGTCGCCGCGCGACTGGGTGGCCTGCGCGTTGTAGGGGAGTTCGCCGCGCGCGCGCGCCCACTCGCCCACGAACGGCTCGTCGATGGGAATCTCGCGGTAGATGTCCAGGTAGGCCTGCAGCGGCACGAGCGGCGGGTGCGGGTGGCGGTAGGAGAGATACCAGAACGCCGGCCGCCTCGGGTCGCGCCTCTTTATCATTCGCGCCATCATGCGGGTGGTCCAGTTCGTGGGGTGGGTCGCCTCGGGCAGGTGCCACGCCCGGTAGGTGTACTGGTTGTTCCCCATGCCGTGATCGAACTGGCGGCCCGTGTGGCCGATGTCGCCCAGGTAGATGTCGTAATCATCCGCGACGTTGTAGATCGAGCGGCCCTCGTCATCCAGGATGACGTCGTCGAAGCCGATGCGGTCGCGCTGGGGATAGACGTGTATCTTCCCCACCGCGTAGGCCTGGTAGCCCGCGTCGCGGAAGGTCTGGGCCATCGTCGGCAGGTGGTCGGGCATCAGCATCGTCGGGCTGAACACGCGGTCGCCGTGGGCGCGGGCGCTTGCGCCGGTCATCAGCGTGCGCCGCGCCGGTATGCAGAACGGGTGTTCGGAATAGGCGTTCGTGAAGCGCACGCCGTTCTTGCAGAAGGTGTCGAGCGTCGGCGTCAGGATGCAGGGATGCCCCGCCGCCCCCAGGAGGGGCGAGGACCAGTGGTCGGTGTTGATCAGGAGGACGTTCGGTTTCGTTCGCATCGATGGCTCCCAAAGACGATTCAGGCCGGATTCCGTCATGTTGCAACAAAATTCATACAGAATCCAAGTGCAATGACGCTACTCCGGCTCCGCCTCCGGGACGTGCGGATCGGCGCGGAAAAACGCCGTTAAGCGTTTCCAGATGGGCTTCAAAGGCGAATTACACCCCGGACCCCCGGCCCGCCCCGGATGCCGGGGACGGGCCGGGGGTATTCGTTCGACTTCTCGCAGCTTCCCTCAGGCGGCTATTTCTTCTTCACGAGCTTGTCCACGAGCGCCTTCATGTTGGCGTTTTCCTGCACCATGAAGGACTCGAAGTTCTTGCCGCTCATGTAGATCACCCGCTCGCCCATGCGCTTCACCATGGACTGGAAGGATTTATCCTTCACCCCCTTGTCGAAGGCCGCCCGGAGCTTGGCCAGGATGTCCGCGGGCGTCTTCTTCGACGCGAAGACCGTCCGGAACATGGCGAACTGCACGTCGAAGCCCTGCTCCTTCATGGTGGGCAGGTCGGGGAGCTGGGGCAGCCGGTCGGGCGCGGTGATGGCGAGAACGCGGACTGCGCCTTTCGAGAGCTGGGGCGTCACCGTGGAGGCGAAGGCGGGGGCGATGTCGATGTGCCCGCCGAGGAAGGCCTTCCAGGTGGGGCCGCCGCCCTGGAACGGGACGAACTTGAGCTTGATGCCGGCCTTGAGCGAGAGAAGCTCCATGGGAATCTGGTCCACCCCCAGGCCGGGGACGCCGCCGAAGGAGATCTTGCCCGGCCTGCGCCTGGCGTCCTCGATCAGATCGCGCAGGTTCTTCCAGGGGGCGTCTTTCTTCACGGTGATGAGAAGGGGGCTGTAGTTGATGCGCCCCACCGGCACGAAGGACCCCGAGGTGTAGGGGAGGCTCTCCAGGAGCGGCTTCACCAGGATGCTCTGCTGGTCGCCCAGGATCAGCGTGTGCCCGTCCGCGCGCGCGCGGGCCACGAAGCTCGCTCCGATGGAGCCGCCGCCGCCCGCCCGGATGACCGCGAGCATCGGTTGGCCCAGATAGGGTTCCATGACGCTCGCGAAGGCGCGCGCGTGCGCGTCGTGCGAGCCGCCCGGCGAATAGGGGATGATCAGCCGGACGGGCTTGTTCGGGAACTTCGCGGCCTCCGCGTGGGTCGGCGCCAGCCACAGCGCCATGGCCGCGATGAGCAATACTGCCGAGAATCGTTTCATGAGAATTCCCTCCTATGGGTTGTCCATGCTTCCTCTGAAATGATGCGCCCAGATTCAGTGAAACCCTGCTCATTCATCGCCGGCCAGCGGGGATCGGCGGCGGGCGCCCCAGACGACGACACCTGCTGCCAGCAAAATGAAGACGAGCGAGATAGGCCGGAGGATGAACAGGGAGGGGTCACCGTCTCCCAGAATGAGCGATTGTCCGAGGGAAGACTCGAACGCCCGCCCCAGAATGAAGGTGATGATCAAAGGCGCTACGGGGAAGTCGAATTTTCGGAGAAAATAACCCACCACCCCGAAAAACAGCATCACCTTCACGTCGAAGAAGCTGTTGTTCAGCGCGTACGTCCCCACCACGCAGAACGCCGCCACCACGGGGAAGACCGCCTTCTTCGGGAACCGCGCGATCTGCGCCACGTAGCGCAGGCTGAAGCGTCCGAGGACGAGCATGAGGACGTTGCAGAGCAGCATGGCGATCAGGATGCTGTAGACGATCGCGCCGTGCTCCTCGAACAGCCGCGGCCCCGGCCGGAGCCCCTGCACCATGAAGGCGGCGAAGAGCACCGCGGTCACGATGTCGCCCGGGATGCCGAAGCTGAGCAGGGGGATGAGGCTCGAGCCGTTCACCGCGTTGTTGCCGGTCTCGGCGGCGGCCACTCCCTCCAGCGACCCTTTCCCGAAACGCTCGGGCTCTTTGGACCTCCGCTGCGCCAGGGCGTAGGAGACGAACGCGGACACCACCTGGCCCAGGCCCGGTATCGCGCCGATGACCGTGCCGACCACCGCGGAGCGGGAGATCGTCCGGCCGCAGCTCTTGAACTCCTCCAGGGTCAGGGGTTCGTTGCCCTCGGCTTGCCACGTGGTCAGGCGCTGCTCGTCCTCGGCGTTCCGCTCCTCCCGGGTCCTTTCCCCGTAGAAAAATATCTCCGACAGCGCGAAGATTCCGATCAGCATCGCGATGAACGAGATGCCTCCGGTCAGGTCCACCGAGCCGAAGGTGAACCGCCGCACCCCGATCAGGGGGTCGAGGCCGACCGAGCTCAGAAAAAGCCCGAGGGCGGCGGCCATCAGCCCCCGGATCACCGAGCGGCCCGTGACGCAGCTGATGATGGCGAAGCTGAAGACGAAGATGGCGAAATACTCAGGCGGCCCCACCAGGAGGGCGACCGCCGCGATGGCGCCCGCGATGAAGATGGTGACGAGATCGCTGAAGGTGTCCCCGAT
>WTGD01000030.1 GCA_011523725.1 Nitrospinota bacterium | reverse complement strand
GTGCAAGGCGGTTTGGAAGGCGGGGAATCGCGGCTGAGCCCCTTAAAGAAAGATGCTGACGAATTGATTTTGGAGTCGAATAGGTCTTGCCTGTCAAATCAAAAAAATGGCAGGCGTGTTTTTCGACCATCGGAGCAAAATGGCCCTTCGCTGTTTGGTGGAGAGAAATTTCCAGAGCCGGAGTTGCCTGCGCTTCGTGGCCCGGCGGCCGGCGAGGAGGAATTCGGACTCGCTGAAAGTCCAAAGAGTCTTTTCGATGAAGCAATGTCTGGTTCAGCGTTGGAGAAGCTTCTCCAGAATGGTGGTGATCAACCCCCAACCGGCGATGGAGCGCATAATAGTTTGCCTTCGAATGTGGAGGAAGAGCATACGCCAAGGACGAGTGTAAATACCAATGATGAAGCAAAACATGTGAAAGCCGCAAGAAAATCGGTAACTGGCGGTCTGCGGATTAAACGGAAGAAAAATCTTGATGGCGATAACGGCATATCGCCTGCTCCGCAGGACGAGTTTCCCATTCTAGAGGAGTCGGCGACCGCGCTTCCCGATTCATTTGCGACTCATGTTGAAGATTCAACAAAAAGCGGAGAATCAGAAGAGGGTATAAAAGTTCGACATGCGGGAACTGTTGGCGAGTCGGATGCTGTGCGCATTCAAGACCATTCTCTGGTTCGCCCCAATACGCAGACGGAACATCGGCACAAGCAGCAGCGAACCCATGAACCGAAGACAGAATACGTTCTTCCATCGTTAGATATTTTTGCGGACCCACCTTCCGGCGGACTGATCGTAGACGAAGCTGGTATACGCGAAAAATCCTCACTTCTTGAACAAACGCTGAAAGAATTCGGCGTCATCGGAAAAGTCAGGGAAGTAAAGACAGGCCCGGTCATTACCAGTTTCGAATATGACCCGGCCCCAGGAATCAAGGTTTCCAAGATTACCGGCCTCGCTGACGACCTCGCCCGGGCCTTGTCCGCATTAAGTGTTCGCATTGTTGCACCGATCCCTGGAAAATCGGTTGTAGGCATCGAAGTGCCCAATCTCAAGCGTGATGCTGTATTTGCGAAGGAAGTGCTCTCCTCACGAGAATTCAAACAGGCTAAAGATAAACTCACGATGGGCTTGGGTAAGGATATTTTAGGAAGAACGGCGTTTACTGATTTGGCCAAGATTCCGCATCTCTTGATAGCGGGGACGACCGGGGCTGGAAAAAGTGTTGCCTTGAACATGATGATTTGTAGTCTCCTGGCCAGATGTACGCCAAGAGAGGTCCGCTTTTTGATGATCGATCCCAAAATGCTCGAACTGTCGATATATGAAGGCATTCCTCATCAACTCGTGCCTGTTGTGACTGAACCCAAGAAAGCATCGGCAGGGCTGAGGGGTGTCCTGGTGGAAATGGAACGACGCTATAAAGTAATGAGTGAAGCGGGAGTGAGGAACATCCAAAGCTACAATGCCTCCGTGGCGCAGAAATTGGGTGAGCGAGAGGCGGATAGAAGATGGAAACAACCACTGGGCGAAGAGGATTCCCCCCTGGATTTCCTTCCTTATATTGTAGTGGTAATTGACGAGTTGGCGGATCTCATGATGGTTGCACCACGTGAGGTGGAAGAATCAATGACGCGCTTGGCCCAAATGGCTCGTGCTTCCGGAATCCATTTACTCGTGGCTACCCAACGTCCTTCTGTGGATGTTCTCACAGGTCTGATCAAAGCGAATTTCCCGTCCAGAATGGCGCTCCGCGTCGCTACCCGGACGGACTCGAGAACCATCCTGGATTCGAACGGGGCGGAGCGACTGTTGGGCAAAGGGGATATGCTTTTTGTACCGCCTGGATCCAGTACTCCTGTTCGCATTCATGGGGCCTATGTTTCAGATAGTGAGATTTCTCAACTCGTTGCGCACTGGAAATCCCAAGGGGAGGTGGTATTCAGAGAGGATTGGTTTGTAGAAGAGGAGGACGCCTCTCAGAATGAACTAAATAGCGATGACGAGTATGATGAGAGATATGATGATGCGATTGCGCTCGTTTCCAGGACGCGCGAGGCGTCCATCTCTCTCATCCAGAGACATTTGAGGATTGGGTACAACAGGGCGGCGCGCATGATTGAGCGTATGGAGCAGGAGGGAATTATCGGCCCAGCGGATGGAGTGAAGAGAAGACAAGTCCTGGTAAGTGAGATTCCAGGCGAGGAACCAGTAGAGACGCCTTGAAATTTACTGATACTCCTCTTCATTGCCTGATTGAAAGTCCGGATATGAAATTGGGGCAGTGGAGTTGACGCCTTTCAGTCAATAAGGAATGATGCTCCACGTTTCGTTGGTCGAAACGACGTCATGTCCATTATGGATTTAGATACCTGTCGTTTATCCAGCCTGATGGATTTTGTTCCCGGAGGAAATGAAATGGCGGAAGGGGTTTTCGAGTTTACGGATCAGAACTTCGAGACGGATGTGATCGGCTCAGATACGCCTACATTGGTTGATTTTTGGGCAGAATGGTGTGCTCCTTGCAAAATGATTGCGCCTACGGTTGAAGCACTTGCCCAGGAATACGCAGGGAAAGTGCGCATCGGAAAGTTGAATATCGATGAGAATCCATCTATTCCGACGAAATTCGGAATTCGTGGCATCCCAACATTGATGTTGTTTAAGGGGGGCGAGATAGTAGAGCAAGTCGTAGGAGTTAAATCCAAAGCCGATTTGAAGGCCGCCATCGATCGTGCCCTTTAGGGCTCTAATCTATAGCCCGCCGACAGTTTAGGAAATCTTCTATTTGTCTTGGTTGCGTCCAGGTGCTCTGAGTTTATCTGACTATAGAATCGCTTATTGCGAGGCAGGTCCCCAAGTTTTAAGTAGCGTCGTCGTGTGTGTTCATGGAGCGGGAGGGAATCGAGATAGCTGGATTCCCTTAATGCGCAATTTGGCGCGGCAGGGCGTGAGCAGTTTGGCCTTGGAACTGCCCGGTCATGGTGAGTCTGATGTAGCTCAAATCTCGGATATTAAAGAATATAGCCGCATTGTTCTTGAATTCTTAAATGCCAAGAAATTGAAATCGGTTTGTCTAACCGGCCATTCGATGGGGGGTGCCGTAGCTCTTGAAAGTGCTATGACGCATTCCGATTTACTGAGAGGTGTCATACTTATTGGCTCAGGCGGAAAACTTAGAGTGAAAGATTCTATCCTAAAGGGCGTCAAAAGCGATTTCGTAAAAACAGTGGATGAAATCATCGGGTATGCTTTTTCTTCGACGGCAGAGCCATCCTTAGTCCGAGAGGGTACTCGAAGTTTGTTGCGATGCGATGCTGATACCCTACATCATGATTTTATGGCATGCGACCGGTTTGATGTCCTTTCCGAATTGGAATCTATCTCTACGCCCGCTTTAATTCTATGTGGGGAAGACGACCATTTAACGCCCCCAAAATATTCGCAATTTATGTCTGAGAAGATTCCAAATGCGAAATTAACCATTGTCCCAAAATCTGGGCACATGGTGATGCTGGAGCAACCGGGTATGGTCGGGGATTTAATCTCGCAGTTCATGAATGACTTGTAGGAATCTTCCAAGTTTTAGAGAATCGCTGCACCTGCACCTGCATCTGGTTCTTAGACCATGAAAATTCCCTTGTATTTTTATTTGTTTGTCGGGGTCATTGCCCTTGGCTGTTCCGCCATACTCATACGATTAGCGGACGCCGAACCCCTGTCGATAGCGGCATACCGTATGGGCGGAGGTGCTTTGTTGTTGCTGCCGTTCACAGCGAAGAGCGTCGTGTATATATGGGGTGCTTTGTCGCTCAAGGAGAAGATAATTTGGGCGGGTTCGGGTATATTTTTGGCGTTTCATTTTGCGTTTTGGATAGAGTCGCTGTCGCATACGTCCGTAGCAAGTTCCGTCGTGCTTGCGACGACCAACCCCATATTCGCAGGCATTGGTGGAATCGTTCTGTTGGGAGAGAGGGAAGGGAGGAATTTTTGGCTGGGTGTGATGTTGGCTATCAGTGGCAGTATAATTTTAGCATACTCTGACTTTGTGGGCCGGGATGACAGCTTCTGGGGTAATTTCCTTGCGTTGTCCGCGGCCGTGATGGCATCCGCCTATATGCTTTGCGGCCGCAAGCTGAGAGTGAAAA
>WTGD01000353.1 GCA_011523725.1 Nitrospinota bacterium | reverse complement strand
GTTGTAGGAGGCAGGATCAAGCGGACGGGGGGTTTCCTTCCAAACGAATAGAACCACTCACCGTATTCTCATCACCTGATAAGCGGCAATTTTTTCGCCACCGTGTTCAGTTTGTCATTATAAATCAAGCATTTGACATCTGAACTTGTATTTCCGATAATTATCCCGCTACAAAAACCACGACTCTCGGTTTCCGGTGATTCGCCGGATAGAACTTTTCTCTATCCCTTGGAGAATGGAAGGGCGAGAGTGCCATCTCTTCAATCGTGAGTTTGTGGCGAAGAAGCAGAGTTTATCTGCGGTCAGGTGAATCGCCGCTTTTCACGATTGGGGAGATTCAAAATGACGCACGCAAAAAAACGATTCCACTCCAAAACAACTCTCTCGTTCCTATTGCTATTGTTTGCGCTGGTTGCAAACTTTTCGCTCTATGGCTGCGGCGGCGGGGGCGGCGGCGGCCCGATCGTGGGCGCCCCGCCCGCCACCATGCCGGGCCAACCGCAACCCGGAGGGACCGAGCGGGTAAGAGCCACCTTCCTGCCCCACCCCTACGGCGCCGGGAACGTCGCGGCGCTCGCCTGGGAGAACGTTTCGATTCCCACGCGGCAGGGTGTACGGCAGCGCGTTCTGTTCGCCAGGGCGGCGAACGCGGGGACCAAGGCCGTGATCCTTTTTACGGGCGGCAACGGAACGCCGATTACGCATGCGTGGGATGGGGGCATCCGGCTGAACGGCAATTTCCTGGTGAGAAACTCCGCGCTCTTCGCCGAGGCGGGCTTCATCACGGCGGTCGTCGATACGCCCTCGGACAGGCCCGAAGGGCCTCAGGGCGGCAGGGACGGCGGCATGACGGATGATTTCAGGCAATCGTCGATGCACCTCACGGACATACGGGCGGTGGTGGATTTTCTGGTGAGCGAGGGCGCGCGCGAGGTGTACCTCATCGGCACGAGCAGGGGCACGCTTTCGGTCGCGTACCTGGCGACCGTGATGACGAATCCGAACGTCGCGGGCTACGTCCTCACCGCCACCCTGGCCGAGAACCCGCCGGCCGTCAGGTCTTATGCGCCCCGGATTACAGCCCCGGTCCTGATGGCGCATCACACGGGCGATACGTGCTGGGTAACGGAGTACGACGACGCGCGGGCCATATTCGAGACCATCCCGGCAAGCACGCGCAAGGAGTTCATCTCTGTCAGCGGAGGGGATCCGCCGATAACGGGTCCCTGTCAGGCGCTGGCCCAGCACGGGTTCCTGGGCAAGGAGCGCGAGGCGGTGGGGGCCATCGTCGAGTGGATGAACACAGGCGTGGTGACGGATACGAACCTGCTCACGGACGGTGAATCGCCCTCGCCGCACAAGGCGTGGCTCGCGCGTTTCGGGCGCACGGCGGCGGAGCACGTTACCGAAGCCATCGGCGACAGGTTGCGCGGTGCGCCGAGCTCGCGCGTAACCCTGGGCGGCCAGGATATCGACTTGGGCGCCTCCCCCCTCCCCCTGACGGACGCGGACGCCGGCGCGCGCTTCGCCGAGGGTTTGCTCGATGAGCGAAATGGAGACGCTTCCTTAGGACGCGAGATGTCGATGAGCGAGTTGCTGCTGGCGAGTTCCTTTCACCTGGCTTCCGCCGAGGAGGCGCATGCCGGTGGAGGCTGGTCGTTCTGGGGCGGCGCCGCGCGTTCGGGCTTCGACGCCAAGGAGGGCGCGCTCGCGCTCGACGGCGACGTCACGACCGCGACGCTGGGCTTCGACTTCGAACGCGAGCGTTGGCTGGCCGGCGTGGCGCTCTCGCGCAGCGCAGGAGACGGGGAATTCCGCATGGGCGGAACATGCGCTTCGGGTTGCAGCGGCGAACTCGAGAGCGCGCTCACGGGCGTGTACCCCTATGCGCGCTATCGCCTGGGCGAGCGCCTCTCGGTCTGGGGCGCGCTCGGCCACGGGCGCGGTGAGTTGACGCTTGCCACGCAGGGAAGAAGCTCCGTCGAGACCGACATCGAGATGAACATGGCGTCAATCGGCGGCCGCGGCGTGCTGCTGCCCGCATCGAAGGAGGGCGGTTTCGAACTCGCCCTTCGCTCGGACGCGCTTCTGACGTGGACGAGTTCCGAAGAGACCCGGGACCTCTCCGAAGCCGAAGCGCGGACGAGCCGCCTCAGGCTCGCGCTCGAAGCCTCGCGCGAGTTGGCTCTCGCATCGGGCGCGCGTCTCACGCCCTCGCTCGAAGTAGGTTTGCGCTACGACGGAGGCGACGCCGAGGCGGGAGGCGGCGTCGAGGTCGGCAGCGGGCTGCGCTATGCGAGTTCGGGCTTCACGGTACAGGTGAACGCCCGCGGCTTGGTGGCGCATGCCGATAGCGATTACGAGGAATGGGGCGTGAGCGGCTCGGTTCGCCTCGCTCCGGGCGAGGGGGGACGCGGCTTGTCCATGCGGCTGGGTTCTTCCTGGGGCGCCCCTGCGGGCGGAGCGGAGCGGCTCTGGAGCGGGCGCAGCGCGGCGGGACTCATCGGGAGCGGGGAATTCGACCCGGGCGCGCGTCTCGACGCTGAGGTGGGCTACGGTCTGGACGGCATGGGCGGCCTCCTCATCCCCTACGGCGGGGTGTCGCTCTCGGAGAGCGCGCAGAGCTACCGCGTGGGCAGCCGCTTCCGGCTTGGGGAGCGCTTGAGCATGAGCCTGGAAGGCGAGCGCCGCGAGGGTGCGGATGACGTCGACCACGGCCTGGCGCTTCACGGTTCACTGCGCTGGTAGGTCGAACCTGATTGATGGATGAGGGTTCGACCCGACCGAGGAGAGGTTGTTGAAAAAGTTCTGATTTCGTGATTTGGTTCGACGGATGTGAAGGTGTAGGGGTCGCATAAATGCGACCCTGCCTTTTGTGCCTGCCAACCATGGGCCGCATATATGCGGCCCCTACACGACCAATCGCACCTGTTCGCGCCGGGCGAGAGGGCATCCTTCGATACGCGGCTCCGCCGCTACTCAGGATGAGGGGGAGAGGACTTTTCAAGAACCCTGATGCGGGCGGATTTTCGTTAAGGAGAAGGAGCGAAAAAATGATGCGATGGGCTCCGGCGGCGGTGCTCGCTTGCGCCCTTTTGGGAGGGGGCGATTTGCAAGCCGCGCAAATCGAAAGAGAAAAGGTCGACGTCCTGCTGTACAGGGATTTCAGGGGCGGCGCGCCGCTTGAATGGGAGGACGTGTACCTTCCCACGCGGAAAGGCGTACGCCAGCGTCTGCTAATCGCCAGGGCGGCGAACGCCGGGGATAAGGCCGTGCTTCTTTTCCCTGGCGGAAGCGGGAGACGGGTCACGGTAGAGCGCAGAGGGCGCATGAAGACCACGGGAAATTTTCTTATTAGAAGCTCTCCCCTCTTTGCAAGGGCGGGATTTATCACAGTCGCCGTTCCAGCGCCCTCGGACAGAAGCGGCGGCATGGACGATCATTTCAGGACTTCGGAAGCGCATCACGCGGACATACGCGCCGCTGTGGATTTTCTGGTGCGCGAGGGGGCGCGCGAGGTGTTCCTCGTCGGCACGAGCCGGGGTACGCAGTCCGTCGGGTATCTGGCCACGGTGATGACGCACCAGAACGTCAAGGGCCACGTTCTCACCGCGAGCGCTGACAGGATCATATCTTTTGCGCAGGGTATCGAACATCCCGTATTGATGGCGCATCATGTGGATGATGGGTGTCGCAAGACGACGTACTCCGGCGCGCAAGCCACATTCCGAGCGATCACGAAAAGCCCCCGTAAACACTTCATCACCGTATCCGGAGGGGATACGCCGCTCTCACGTCCCTGCCGGGCGAAGAGCGCGCACGGGTTCATAGGGGCCGAGCGCGAGACGGTGGGGGCCATCGTCGAGTGGATGAACGGCAAAACGCCGCCCGCGAACGTGAGTCCGTAGGCGGGTTTTCATTGTATTGTGGGGAAGGGACAGGTCGCGACCTGTCCGTTAAAGGGGTTTTCGTAGGGGCGGACCCGTGTGTCCGCCCGTTTTCGTCCTGCGTAGCGGCGGTTCGCGAACCGCTCTTACGGCTAAAAAACCAACCCCCCCTACCCCCCCTTGTCAGGGGGGTAAAAAAAGTCGATGGCTCCACGCCGGGTAGAGGGGGCTTTGCTTTTTCTTGCCCCCCTGACAAGGGGGGGTAGGG
>WTGD01000033.1 GCA_011523725.1 Nitrospinota bacterium | reverse complement strand
CTTGGCGAAGGCCGCTGACAACCCGACGAAGACCGAGACCCGCCCGCCCCACAGGATGCGGCTGAAGACGTCGCGGCCGAGATTGTCGGCGCCCATGATGTTTCGGAAGCTGTGCCCGCCCAGCCGCGAACCCGAACCCAGGGCGTAAGGGTCATAGGGCGCGAGCAAGGGCGCGAACAATACCAGCAGCACCAGCACCAGAAGAATGGACCCCGCGATGGGCACCGCGCGGTTCTGGCTGAACGCGCCCCAGACGGCTCTCCACTGTAGCCACCTATCCGGGCTTTGATGAGCAATTGGGTCTGTCGCTGTCGTCACGATCCCAGGTTCCTAGTTGTAGGCCACGCGCGGGTCGATCATGGCGTAGAGAATGTCCGTGATGAGGTTCGCCAGCATGATCATCATCGAGACGACGAGGAAGATTCCCAGAATCATCGGGTAGTCCCGCGCGGTGATGGACTCGAAGATCAGCCTGCCCATGCCCGGCCACCCGAACACGGTCTCGGTGAACACCGAGCCCGCCATGACGTAGGCGAAATTGATGCCGATGACGGTGACCACCGGGAGCAGCGCATTGCGCAGGGCGTGCCGGTAGAGCACGCGGCGTTCGTTCAGCCCCTTGGATTTCGCGGTCAGGATGAAGTCCTGCGCGAGCGTTTCCTGCATCTTGCCCCGCGTGATCCGGAACACGAGCGTCATGTGGTAGGTGGCGTAGGTGATCGCGGGAAGGAGCAGGTGCTTCAGGACGTCGAGGACCGCAGGCCAGCCGGGCTCCACCCCGCGCATCGAATACATGCCCTGGCTCGGCAACCAGTCTAGATATAGAGCGAAAAAGAGTATGAGAAGCTGGCCCAGCCAGAAGATGGGCATCGAATAACCGGCCAGCGAAGCCAGGGTCGCCAGGTGGTCGCCCACCGAATAGGAGTAGCGCGATGCGATAACACCGAGAACCACCCCCATGAGACTGGCGATGGAGAAGGCCGTCGCCATGAGGAGCATGGTGGCCGGCAGGCGATCGATTATGACGCCGAGTACGGGAGAGTTGTGCCAGGTGGAATAGCCCAGGTCCAGATGAAGAAGCTTCCAGAGGTAGATTCCCATCTGGACGTAAAGGGGCTTGTCCAGGCCGAACTCCTTGCGCAGTTCCGCATAGGCCTCCGGCGTGGCCTCGGTGACGCTGGCCAGGTAAATGGCCGGATCCCCCGGAGCGAGGTGGATGATGGTGAAGTTGATGATGATGACCCAGAAAACGAGAGGGACGGCCTGAAGGATACGCCTTACGCTGTAACGCAGAAGCGGATAATCGCCTGCCATAAGTCGCCCCTCGGTGAGACGTCAGGAAACCTGCGGGGCCCCGCCCGGAGACGGGGCCCCTGAAACTCGATTCACTTTCCAGGCCTACTTCTGGTAAGCGTCCTCCCGGGTGCAATACGCGCAGTAGGGACGCGTAACCACATCCGCCCATTTTGCCGAATGCGTGTGGACGAAGGGCGTTTCGAACAGCGGGATGACGGGCACGTCGGCCGCAACCATATCGACGATCTGACGCCAAGCGGCGCCCCGCTTCTTCACGTCCACTATCTGCCATTCGGCGTCGAGGAGACGCTGGACGCCGACGTTGATGTAGGACGGCGCGTTGTTGAAGTTCGCCGAGCCGATGTTGTTCCTGTCGTAGACCCGCGTCACGCTGATCTTCGGGTCGGGCCCGGTGGTGAAGAACTGCATCATGATGTCGAAATCATGATTGATGTAGACCTTCTTCAGCGTCGCCGCCCGGTCGAAGGACTCGATCTTGATGTCGATGCCGACTTTCTTGAGCTGCTGCTTGATCACCTCGGCCGCCAGTCCCTCGAAGCCGCGGCCCTTGGCCCAGGTTACCGTGAGGCTGAAGCGCTTGCCCCCCTTCATGGGGTATCCCGCCTCGTCGAGCAGCCGGTTCGCCATCTTCAGGTCTTGCTTGTACTGGGCGAAGCTGCCCTTGTGCGCCCAACTCATGGCCGAGTGCATGATGCCGTCCGCCACTTTCGCGGTGCCCCCGGTCGCCAGCTGGCTGATCTGGTCCTTGTTCAGCGCATACGCGATTGCCTGGCGAACCTTCACGTTGCCGGTGATCGGCCGCCGCATGTTCAGGAGCATGAACTCGACCTGTCCCGTCGCTTCTCCCCCCTTGTCGAGAACGACGAGTTTCGGGTTCTTCTTGAGACGGGCGGCCTGATCCCAGGGGATGAGGGCCGCGCGCAGATAGTCAATCTCGCCTTTCTCCAGGGCGATGAGGCGGGTGTTGGCGTCCGAGACGAACCGGATGACCAGTTCATCCGCGTAGGGCTTGGGCGCGTTCCAGTAATTCGGGTTGCGCACGAGCCTGACGTGGCTGCCCTTCTTGTACTCCTTGAGCATGAACGGCCCGGTTCCGACGGGCTTCTTGCTCCACGGAGCGTTCAGGAAGGCCTTGCGGCTACCCACGTGATCCTTCCACAGATGCTTGGGGTAGATGGCGGGTCCGCCGAAGATCACCCCCATCACGGTGAGCAAGGGGGCGAAAGGCTTCTTGAGGCGGACGATGATGGTGTACTTGTCCGGCGCTTCCACCTTCTCCGCCACCGGCTTCCAGAACACGCGCGAGCGGGGGTTGTACGGCAGGCACTTCTCCAGCGAGAATTTCACGTCCTCGCTCGTCATCTCCTTGCCGTCATGGAATTTCACGCCCTTCCGGAGGTGGAAGACGAGCGTCTTCCCGCCGTCTTTGACCTCCCAGGATTTCGCCAGCTCCGGTTTCGGGTTGAGAGCGAAATCGAGCGTGATCAGCTTGTTGTAGATGTTCACGGCCGGCACCTGTACCGTCGTGCCCGGTTTGACGATCAGGTTGAAGTGCCCCGGGTCGGCTTCGAGGCCGACGACCAGCGTGCCTCCCCGCTTCTGGGCCCATGCGGACCCTGGGATGTGAGTGAGTACGAGCACCGCGGCGAGAACCAGGAAGATAGCGGCGCTTCCGAATCGAACCTTGCGTCGTTCCATTGCTCCGCCCTCCAAAATAAGGGATTACCACTTACGGTTCGGGGCGTTGTGCCCCGTTGTCATACCGCCTCCAAGGTTGAATGCTCCCAATATGGCAGGGGAATAATTGGATACGATAGCCTGCAGAATCCGCTCTCCTCTTGCGTCCGACTCGCGTTCAGCCGGTGAAAGAAAAATCAATCCTGCGCGTCACGCTGTGCGTGTTACCGAACGTCGGGATGACGAGGCTGTGCTTCCCGAGGCCTCCCGCGACGAACAGGCAGATCTCCTCCTCACCGTCGACGACGGGCACGCTCGCGAGGTCTTCCCGGGCCATGAGGTCGTCACGGCGCCCCCGCGCGCGCTCCAGGTTCGCCGGCGCAAAAAGAAACGTCGGCACCCTGCCCCGCTCGTACAGGAAGACCCGGATCCGTGGCGGGTCCCAGCCGTCGCGCACGAGCATATCCACGTGTTCGGGGCCGAGGACGACCACCATCTCCCCGCCGAAGAGCGCGTTGTTGCTCCCCGCCTGCATCATCGACGAGGCGATGGACTGCAGCACGCCCTCGCCATCCGTGCTGGCCGCGTCGTTGACCATGATGTGCGGGTCGACGGCGATGACCGTCACGGCGCTGTCCGAACGCTCCAGGCCGCGCTCGACGTGGAGCGGAGGCCACGGGCTCGCCTCTTCGTTCTCGCCGATGCAGCTCGAGAACTTGCCCTGGTGGCCGAAGGTGCTGCGATCGGTATCACCCGGTTTGGCGCCCCCGATGTTCTGCAGGATGAACCGGAAGGCCCTGCCGATGGTGGCGTTGGCCCGCCAGCCCTGGCCGAAGAGGTTCTCCTTGCAATTGATCCCCAAGGCATGTCGGGCGGGGCCGTGGACGACGATGAGTTGCGCGATGCAGTTCGTCGTCCCCTGAACGCCCGGCAGATTGTAAATGGGGTCGAAGATGGCGTCGACGGCGGTGACGAGCACCGGCATATACTCTGGCTTGCAGCCCGCCATGACGGCGTTTACGGCGATCTTCTCGATCGTGGCGTCGCCGAACAGATGGGGGATTCGGCCGCGGGACTCCTCGGGCGGCCGCTTTGATGCCTCCACCATGGCCGCCACCCGCTCTTCGGTGGGCGGGATGACGGGCAGCCCGTCCCCCCAGCCCTGT
>WTGD01000111.1 GCA_011523725.1 Nitrospinota bacterium | reverse complement strand
GTGTGGAGTGTTGTATCCTGTCTCGACGCTCATCCAAATAGCGAGAATCACGGAATCAGGGGTTTTTGAGCATCCCCCAACACGGGAGAATAAGATTGCCGAGAAGAAAGCCGGGCAACACCTTCATGGGCTACAGGCGGCCGGGCGGGCCGCCGGGAGCGCGGAACCACCTCGTAGTCGTGAGCGCGATGGACAACGCCAACCCCCTGGCGCGGCGCATCGGGAAACTCGTGCGCGAGGCGGTCGTCGTGAACACACCTTCGGCCGCAACCTCTTCGGCGAGGACGAGCGGCAGCACTACCGGGTGATGGGCCGCACGGCGGGCCACCCGAACGTGGGCGCGGCCATCGTCGTGAGTCTCGAGCCCAAGAGCGCGCAGGACGTGGCCGACGTGGCGGCCGCGGCATCGCCCTGGATGCCTATCGAGACCCTCACCATCCACGAGACGGGCGGCACGCTGCAGACGGCGAGCCGGGGGGTGGAGATCGCCCAGAAGCTCTACCGGCACCTGAGCACGGCGAGGCGCAGGCGGTGTGATCTCTCCGAGATCACCCTGGGCACCGAGTGCGGCGGCTCGGACACCACGAGCGGGCTGGTGGCGAACCCGGTCACCGGGGTGCTCGCGGACAGGATCGTGGACGCAGGGGGCGTCGTGCTCTTTTCGGAAACCATGGAAATCGTCGGCGCCGAGCATCTTCTCGCCAAGCGGGCGGCCAGCCCGAAAGTGCGGCGGAAACTGCTGGGGGCCGTGAAGCGCACGATGGACTACGCCCACGCGATGGGGATGGACATCATCGGCTGCAACCCGACGGAGGACAACATTCAGGGCGGGCTCTCCTCGATCGAGGAGAAAAGCCTGGGCGCGGTGAAAAAGGCGGGTTCGCGCGACATCGTGGACGTCATCGCGCCGGGCGAGCATACGAAAGAACGCGGCTGCGTGTTCCTGGACGCGCCGAGCGCGGGCGTCGAGAACGTCACGGCGCTGGCCGCGTGCGGGTCGCAGGCCATCGTATTCAACACGGGGAACGGTAACCCCATCGGCCATCCCGTCTCCCCCACCATCAAGGTGACGGCGAATCCCCGCACGGCGGCGCGGATGGCGGAGAACACCGATCTCGACATCAGCGGCGTCATGCGCGGCGAGCTTTCGAAGGATGAGGCCGTGGACCTCCTCCACGAGGAGTTGACGGCCGTTCTGAGCGGCAAGCGAACGCGGGCGGAAATTCTGGAGGAAACGGAAATCACCGTGAGCCGCCTCGCTCTGAACTTGTAGGGGTCGCATATATGCGACCCGAACGGTTCACGGCATGTGGGCCGCATATATGCGGCCCCTACATTGAAACCCGATAGACCCGAAAGGGCTAAACCAACGAAGATCCTCCAGGAGTGAGAAAACCAGGCACAAGGATGAAATTTGGACAAGGAATTATGAATTGACCGGAAAGTAGAAATCATTTACCAAGGTCAATCGTTTTTATTGGAAAGGAGTTTCCATGAACAGCGCCATCACCCCCGTTCCCGTGGACGGGGACTACGTCGTCGGCCTGGCACAGGAGTTGATCCGGATACCGGCGGAAAACCCGCCGGGGGACTGCTCGGAGGTGGCCGAGCGCATCCTCGCCGAGCTCAAAACCATTGGCGTCGAGAACATCACCACCCATGAATACGAGCCGGGGATGCCCAACTTCATCATCCAGACGGGCGACGGCGCCCCGGGCGGTCACTTCGTCATCGGCGGCCACATGGACACCGTGCCCGTCCACCCCGAAGAAGTGGACGCATGGGAGGTCCCTCCCTTCAGCGGAGAACTCAAGAACGGGGAAATCTGGGGGCGCGGCGCCGCCGACATGAAGGGCGCTCTGGCGTCCACCATCGGCGCGCTCAAGGCCTTGCGGGACGAGAAAATCACCATCAACGGAACGCTCACCTGGGTCCTGCTCTCGGACGGCGAGAAGGGCGACTACTACGGCGCGCAATCGCTCGTGAACAACGGCATCCTGAAAGAGTTGGGCGGCGACATGGTGCTCTACACCGAATCGACGGGCAACAACATCATCCGCTCCTTCAAGGGGCGCGTGTTCTTCGAGGTCAAGGTGCGCGGACGCTCGGTGCACGTGAGCGTGCCCGAGAAGGGAATCAACGCCATCGAGAAGATGGCGAAGATCATAGACGCCTTCCGGGCCGAGCGCATCGCACCGCCCCCGCACCCCTTCCTCGGGCCAGGCACGCTCGCCTTTTCCACCATCAAGGGCGGCTCCGCGGTGAACGTCGTGGGCGGCAGATGCAGCGCCACCTTCGACGTGCGCATGCTGCCGGGGCAGACCTCGGCCGGCGTGAAAGAGAAGCTCGAAGGCATCCTCGCGGAACTCGCCCAGGAAGACCCCGAACTCGACGCGTCGGTGGAGATCATGCCGAGCGGCGCGCGTGAGGTCACCGAAATCGCCGAAGAAGAACCTGTCGTTCAGCTCATGGAGCGAGTCGTGCCCGCCGTGCGGGGGACGCCGAACGAATACCTGCCCGGCATCGAGTCTCCGGGCGCACTCAGGCTCTTCATCGAGAACGGGATTCCAGGCGTCTTCTTCGGCCCCGGCGAATTCATCTCCGAAGCTCATCTGCCGAACGAGCGCGTGCCCGCGCAGAACCTCATCGACGCCGCCGGCATGTTCGCCACCGCCGCGAGGGCGCACTGCAACGGATGAGAGGGGGCAAGACGCCCCGACGCGGTTCAGCGTCCGAGCGAATTCCGGTCCGCCTCTACGGGCCGAGGAATTCCAGCTTGAACCGCACTTCTCCAGGGAGTTCCACGCGGTGGGGCTCGGTAGGCCGGATGACGCCGTAATCGCCGGTTTCCAGGCGGCGGCTCCGCCGGGGACAATCCGGAATGATGTAGTCGAGGCAACCTTCAAGAACCACGATTCTGGCCCAGATGCCGGGCTTCGTATCGTGCAGGGTCTTGAGTTTTTCGGGAACCGTCTCCTCGGTGAAGACTTTGCTTTCGTAGAACTTGACGAGTCCTGCCGGCACACTCTCAATCATAGGGAATCCTCCCATTCGGAGCTGCGTGAAGCGCCAACGCCGGCGGCACATAACATCGGCGCGATGAAAGTCGGGGCATTGCTCACGGCGGCGGACGCCCGGAACCGTCCGCGCCGAACATGGCGATTTGCAGGCCCTTTCCGATCTGCCCGGCGTGATCCAAGAAACAGGCGGCCGCCTCCGGCGTCGGCGCCGTGTCTTGCAGGGTTTCCTCGAACAATTCGAGCCAGACGTCGAAATGCCGGGGCCGGACTTCGGCGAGTTTCTTGTGCGCCGGAATCGGTTCTCCGGAGTAGCGCCCCGCGCCCAGGGCCACCGTCGCCCAGAAATCCTTCATCTTCTCGAGGTGATACCCCCATTTATCGCCAATCGCTTCATCGAAAATCGGCCCGAGGAGCCGATCTTCACGGATGCGGCTGTAAAAGGTATTCACGAGCTCCGAGACGTAGGCCTCGTCGACCCCCATCGCGGCGGCTTTCGCCCGGACCCCGGCCTTGCGTTCTCCCACGATGTCGAGGTGTTTCGTGTTCATCTGGCGTCTCCAACCAGCAATTCGAGAAGCGCGGGGTTGCGTTTCACGAGATCGTAGACGGTATAGCGATCGAGAACGTCGAAAAAGGCTTCCTGCGCTTCCGCCAGAACCCTCTTCAATTTGCAGCACGGCGCGACCAGACATCCCATTCTGCCCCCGGGAAAGCATTCGACGAGCGCGCTGTCCCGTTCCGTTTGTCTCGCCACGGCTCCCACAAGAATCGCCTTCGCCGGTCTGGAGAGCCGAAGGCCGCCGCCCCGGCCGCGGATCGTTTCCACAAACCCCGCGCGCCCCAACCCGTGCGCGACCTTCACCAGATGGTTTTTCGAGATATCGTATCGCTCCGCTATCTCGTGGATCGTGACCAGAGCGCCGGCGTTGCAGGCCAAGTGCATCAGCATCCTGAGCGCGTAGTCCGTCTGAACCGTCAGCCTCATAACAAAGCGCGCCTCCTAAACATATATATTACATACATCTTTTATGGCGAATGCGCAACACCAGAATGAAGTGCAAGAGACAGGTCAGTGTTGGGATGTTGTGTGACACAGATTTTTTCACTCCCCCCTTGAGGGGTCGGGCATCCCGAGGGGAATGCCCGATGAAAAAG
>WTGD01000278.1 GCA_011523725.1 Nitrospinota bacterium | reverse complement strand
GGAGTCGTGGGAGTAGCCACGGCTCTCCTGAGCGGATTCCTCATGATGTTTGGGCTTCCCTGGAGTCAAAACACCACTCTGGAAGTCCGTCAACAGATGCTTCATAGTCGAGTCGCTACATTCGACCTCCGGGAACAGGTTTTTCATGACGGTTTCGATGGAATCATGTTCTACGTGCGAGAAATCGAATCGTCGGGCAAGGTGATGAAAGGCATCATGATTTCAGACACGAGAGAGGCCGGGACGAACCGGGTCATATTTGCCAACCGCGGAATACTGTTCAAATCCTCATCATCCCCGAAAGTATGGCTGCGCCTCGTCAGAGGGACCATCCATACGGTCAGTGACGCCGATAAGGCCTTCGGCAAGAAAATCAGCGCGAATGACGGTTCCCCTCTCTCCAGAAACCATTATCAAATCGCGCGCTTTGAGAACTACGACCTCAATTTTGATTTCACGAAAACCATCGGCAAAACGAAGGCGCTTCGCACCAGCCTGCGAGCTTTCTCGTTGCATGAACTCAGAAACAAACTAAAAGAACACGAGCCCGGAACAAGCAGGTACAACGCCATTCTCGTGGAGTTGCACAAGAAATTCGCGGTGCCTTTCACCTGCCTTATTCTGGCGTTTTTGGGAGCACCTCTCGGCGTACAGAACAGACGCTCGGGACGTCACGGCGGCTTTGCCCTGAGCCTGGGCGTTCTGATCCTCTATTATCTGCTCGTCACCTTCGCGGAAGGAATGGCGGAAAGCGGGCAAATCAGTGCTTCCGTCGCCGTCTGGAGCCCGAATGTATTATTAGCTCTCCTCGCAGGATACATGGTACGAACCGCAGGATTGCGCAACACCATCGACATCTGGAGCCTGCTCCTCAAACCTTTCTCTCCCTTCAGCCGAAACAAACCATAAATTCCCGCCATGACCATACTGAGCCGATATATCCTGAAACAGTTCTTGAGAATGGTGGTTCTTTGCCAGTCGGGAGCCATCACTCTCTTCCTCATCGCGGAGTTTATCGAACGCATCGATGATTTTATCGAAGAGAATGCGGCCATAAGCGACGCGACCCTGTATTTCCTATATAAAATACCCCATCTCGTTTTTCTCTCCGTTCCGCTCACCGTGCTGCTGGCGAGCACATTCACGCTGATTCTTTTCTCCAGAGAAAACGAGGTTCTCGCCATGCGCGCAGGCGGCCTGAGTCTCTACCGGATCATCGCGCCCATTCTGATCACCAGTCTGGGAATCAGCCTCTTCACCTTTTTAGCGAATGAATACATCGTTCCATTCGCCAACAAGCGTGGAGAATACATCCGCCGGGTCAAGATCCAGAAAACCGGCTCACGCACGCATACGCAAAGAGACAAAATCTGGTATCGCTCGGAAAACAACATGATCTGGCAAATCACGCACTATGATTCATCTTCGGAAAAAATGAGAGGCGTTACCCTGTACCGAATGGACGAGCAAAACCGCCTGACGCAACGCATTGATGCAGATGAAGTGGTTTGGCTTCCTGCAGAGAAACATTGGGAACTCCAAAAGGGCGTGATCCACGACTTTATAGGCGAGGGAAAAATCAAACAACAAACTTTTAAAAGAAAAAAATTGGAGCTTACGGAAAAACCGAAAGATTTCAAAATAACCGACAGAAATCCTGAGACAATGAATTATCAGGAACTCGGTCGCTACATCGAAAACCTGCGCAAAAGCGGCGCGAACCCCACGCGCTACGTTGTAGATATGTGGGCCAAAATTTCTGCTCCATCGATCAGTTTCGTATTGGCCATCGTAGGTGTGGCTTTCTCCATTCGAAGCAGCAGAAGTGGAGGAGCCGCCCTGGGAGTCGCCATCGCCATCGCTATCGGCGCCACCTACCTCGTTCTTTTCCATGCAAGTCTATCGTTCGGACATGCAGGACGCCTCCCACCCATACTGGCGGCATGGGGACCAAATGCGGTTTTCCTTGCGGGAGGAGCTTATTTTCTCGCCTCCATCAGGGGATAATGCGTCCATTCCATTCAGGACGAAAGCACCTTTTCCTCGATCAAGGCGGACAAATTCATCTCGTCATCAATCTTCATCACCACCCGAAGAACACGATGCGGCGCATTACTCAATAGAGGAGACAGCTTCACCGCATCTTTCTCCGTAGTGAGAATGAAATCGGCCCCGGTCTTCTGCATGGACGAAACGAGCCGCACGCCATCCGCCAAAGCATAATGGGCATGATCCGGATATTCGTGATGCACCATGACCTCGACATCCAGCGATTCAAGCATTTTCTCGAAACCATAGGGATTTCCCAGGCCGCTGACGGCAACAACCCTGGCGCCCTTCAATTCATCCGGTGAGCCCGTGTTCTCGCCTCGTGAATCCAGGAGGGTATCGGGTTCAAGGTGGCCTGTGAACATTGGGATATCCGGTATAAGAGACTGAATTTCCTCTCTCGTATTGCTGGCACATTCGCCCGTTAGCAAAACGGCGTCTGTGCGCTTTAGGGCCGAAACCGGCTCCCGGAGAACACCTGCGGGAACCACCTTGCCATTCCCAAAAGGAGAATCTCCGCGCAATACCACCACGTCCATGTCCCGGTGAAGCGCAAGGTGCTGAAACCCATCGTCGAGCACGATAACGTCCGCACCGAACTCCTCGACCGCCTTTTTCGCAACAAAAGAACGCTCCGCACCCGTTAACATGAGGAGGTCGGGATAGCGGCGGGCAAGCATCACCGCCTCATCCGCAGCCGGTGGCGCGGCCATCAGGCTTCCCTTCCCATCACCCACAACCATCACATCCTTGGGTCTTCCGCCATAGCCCCTGCTTACCACGGCGGGCTTACGCCCTTTCAAGATTAGTTTTTTCACCAGCCAAGCGACCGTGGGCGTTTTCCCGGTTCCCCCCAAAGCGAGGTTCCCAATTGAAATAACAGGTACGGGAATTTTGGAGACACCGGCTTTTTCGGCTTCATAACGCCTGCGTCGATGCGCCATCGCGACGCCATAGAGACTTCCCAGGGGGCCGAGGCTCTTCGTCAACATGCGGGACCAGGCCGGAGACGAGGGATTGCCCTCCCAAGCCTGCAGGATTCCCCGCCGAAAACTCATGCAACGCCCTCATCCGATTCCGCCAGGACCTGGACGATATATTCTGCGGTTCGATCGGAAGCGCCCCGATTGTTCTGCACTACTCGGCGGGCCGCTTCACCTGCCCGTTTTCGAGATACCGGATCGTCCAGCCACTTCATGACGGCTGTCTCCAAATTCTCCCGCCCGCTTAGTTGAATAGCGCCGCCCTGTTTCACCATCTCGCACGTCACCTCGGCGAAATTCTCCATGTGGGGGCCGCACAGGCATGGCACCGCCCAACGAGCCGCTTCTATCGGATTCTGACCGCCATGGGGAATAAAACTTCCACCGATGATCGCCATCGCCGCGTACCCATACGCATCCGCCAGTTCGCCCATCGCGTCCAGGATGATCACTTCATACTTACCACCTGAATTTTTAATATGGCTCCATCGCACGGGAAATAGCCCCACATTTTGGAGATCCGCTTCCACTTGGGCCACCCGCTCTAGATGGCGCGGCGCGAGAAGAAGGCCGACACCCGCCATTTTCCGCTGGACGGAGGAGAGAACCTCTCCAATCAGCTTCTCTTCTCCAGGGTGCGTACTGCCAGCCACGATGACTTGCTCACATTCGCCCAACCCGTACGCGCCATGCGGAAGCTCCTGTGGGGGCGGCGGCACATCGTATTTCACGTTCCCTGAAATCTGCACGGAAGTTGCTCCCAAATCCAAGAATCGTTCAGCGTCCCCTTTTCCGCGCGCCAGAACGTCCCTAAAACGCTTTAAGAGCGAAGAGAAGAAAAACTGAAAGCGCTTGTACTTATGATACGACCGCTCGGAAAGTCTCCCGTTGACAATGGATACGGGGATATTCCTTTTTGCCGCCTCCACCACGAGATTTGGCCATATCTCCGTCTCTATGAGCGCGATCATGGATGGCCGGATGCGTCTCAAAGCGGAGCGAACAATCACAGGGAAATCCAGTGGCAAATAAATAAGTTGCTCGACACCCAAAATTTTTCTGGCCTCGTTCCTGCCTGTTTGCGTCACTGTGGAAAGAACGATTTTGAGTTCGGGCTTCTTTCTCAAAAGCGCAGGCACCAAGACAGCGGCCACTCCCACTTCTCCCACAGAGACGGCATGCAACCAAAGACGCTCCCCCTC
>WTGD01000395.1 GCA_011523725.1 Nitrospinota bacterium | reverse complement strand
CGCCATGCGAAGCGCCACCAGATAGGCGCCTATCTGGTGGCGCTTCGCATGGCGGGGGAGACGCCCGAGGAGATCGCGGGCAGCGTCCGCTCCATGCGCGCCAGGGCGACGTGGATAAAGACGAAACACCCCTTCGTGGTCGACGTGGTGGGCACGGGCGGCGACGGCGCCCATACCTTCAACATCAGCACGAGCGCCGCCCTCGTCGTGGCGGCGGCGGGCCAGCCGGTGGCGAAGCACGGCAACCGCGCGGTTTCGAGCAAATCGGGCGCCGCCGACGTGCTGAAGGCGCTCGGGGTGAACATCGAGGCTTCGCCCGAGAAGGTGGGCGAGTGCATCGACGAGGCGGGCGTGGGCTTTCTGTTTGCGCCCATGCTCCACGGCGCGATGAAGCACGCCATCGGCCCCAGGCGCGAGATCGCCATGCGCAGCATCTTCAACGTGATGGGGCCGCTCACGAACCCCGCGCGCGCCCAGAGCCAGCTGGTGGGCGTGTACGCGCCCGAGCTCACCGAACTGGTGGCGGACGTGCTGCGCCAGGTGGGTTGTAAGAAGGCGCTGGTGGTGCACGGGTCGGACGGCATGGACGAGTTGACGCTCACCGGCCCCTCGCGTGTCTCGGAGTGGGACGGCAGCGAAATCAGGACGTATGACGTAACACCCGAGGACGCAGGCCTCGACCGCGCAGGCCCAGACGCCGTGAAGGGCGGCGAGCCTGCGGAGAACGCGGAGATCACGCGCGCCATCCTTGGCGGTGAGCGAGGCCCCAGGCGCGACATCGTGCTCCTGAACGCCGCTGCCGCCCTCATCGCCGCGGACAGGGCGGGGGATTTGCGAGAGGGCGTCGGGCAGGCGGCAACGGCGATAGATTCGGGCAAGGCGGCAAGCGTCCTCGCGCGCCTCGTGGAGGTGTCCAATTCCTGAGCGAGGCGGCCCGCTTGGGGTTGTTGAAAAACCCCTTATTAACGAGGATTCGACTCGACCGGAAAGGGACGGTTTTTGTAGGGGCCGCATATTATGCGGCCCGCGTGCCCCTAACGGGGAGGGTCGCATATATGCGACCCCTACACACAAACAAATTTTCCCTCTCCGACTTTTTCAACAGGCCCGGCTTCGCTGGCCTATAGGTTGTCGATACCTCCAAGGAGCATGAAGTCTTGACGATTGCGACGCACACGGTTCTCGATAAACTCGTGAAAGGCGTCCGTGAGGACATCGCCTCGGACAAGAGAAGGCATTCCGAAGCCGACGTCAAATCACAGGCGCGCGATGCGCCGCCGGCGCTCGATTTCACAGGCGCAATCGGGCTTTCCCGTTCGAGTGGGGACGCGGACGGCGGCCGGATGCGCGTCATTGCCGAGGTGAAGCAGGCCTCTCCCTCCCAGGGGCAGATTGCCGAGCGCTTCGAGCCGGGCGAAATCGCCAAATCCTATGAAGATGGGGGCGCGGCGGCCGTCTCGGTGTTGACCGAGCGGAGGCGTTTTCTCGGCGAGATGGCGCATCTGGAAGAAGTGCGCGGCGCGGTGGGGCTGCCCGTTCTCAGAAAAGAGTTCATCTTCACCGAGTACCAGATATTCGAAGCGCGCGCAGGTGGGGCGGACGCCGTTTTGCTGATAGCGGCCATCCTGGAGACGTCGCAGATGGAGGATTTGCGCGCCCTCGCCGAGGAACTGGACATGGATGCGCTCGTGGAGGTGTACGCCGAAGATGAACTCGGGCGCGCCCTGGCGGCCGGAACCCGGGTGCTCGGCGTGAACAACCGTAATCTCAAGACCTTCGAGGTCGATACGGGGCACACCGCCCGCGTGTTCGGGCGGCTCACGCCCGCGCAGCGGGAATCGCTCGTCCTGGTGTCTGAGAGCGGGATTTTCGGCTGGCGGGAGGTGGCCCCGCTGGTGGATGAGGGGGTGGACGCCATCCTGGTCGGAGAAGCCCTCATGCGCGCGCCGGATGCCGGGGCGTTGCTGCGCGAACTGCGGGGTATCGAAGCCGAATAGCGAAAAGCGTCCGGCGTCTCACGCGCCGGTGGAATTTTCTTGGGCATTATCTCCGGCGCTGAATCCTGCGGCGTCGCCTGGAGGGAAAACCTGCATGTACGAAGAGATTATTTACTATAGCGACGGTCTCAAAATCGCATCCCATCTCTATACGCCGAAAGGCTGGAGCAAGGGCGATCCGCCCGGACCCGCCATCATCTGCCTGCACGGCTACAGCGGGATGAAGGAGGTCTACGGGATGGACGTGCCCAGGCGGCTCTGGGAGGAGGGCTACTTCATCCTCGCGCCCGATCACCGGGGCTTCGGCAAGAGCGAGGGCGAGCGCGGCCGCCAGCGGCCCCTGGAGCAGGCGCAGGACACCTACGACGCCATCTCCTACATGGAGACGGTCGAGGGCGTGGACCCCGAGCGGATCGGCATTTTCGGTACGAGCTTCGGCGGGGCGAACGCCATCTGGGTGGCGGCGTTCGATGAGCGCGTGAAGGTGGTGGTTTCATCCGTGGGGGTGCACGAGGGCGAGCGCTGGATGCGCTCGGTCAGGAGGCCGCACGAGTGGGATTCGTTCAAAAAGACCGTGATGGAGGCCGCCAGAAAGCGCGTCGCCACCGGCGAGCCGACCACCATGCCGCTGCCCGAGATCATGCTCTGCGACCCCCACACGCTCCAGGTCATCCAGGAGAACCACCAGAAACACGAGGATTACGTGAAGGACTACGACCTGCAAAGCGCCGAGGCCTGCTGGCGCTACAAGCCCGAGTGGGTGGCGGAGAGGATCGCGCCGCGCCCCGTCATGTTCATTTATTCGGAAAACGATTTCCTGGTGCCCGTGGATCAGCAAATCAGGTGCTACGAGGCCTGCGGGGAGCCCAAGAAGATCGTCAAGCTCCCCGGCGCCCAGCACTACGAGTCCTATTATTTCTGCAGCCCCGAGCACCACGAGATTGGCATGGTCGAGGCGGTCGACTGGTTCAAGAAGTATTTGTAGCATTTGAGCGCGTGGAATGGTGGACGGCGAGGCAGCGGAGCGGCTCATCGACAAGCTCGACACCATGCCTGCACACGAGGCGCAAACACCGATACTCGAGGAGATCGGGAGGGTATAAAAAAACGGCGTCCGGCGGGCCACAACCCCCGCACTCTCCCGAAGGCATGAGGCGATTGCGAAATGACTCGGGCGCCAGGGAAAATATCCGACACGGGGCGATGAAGGGCAAGCTCTCGCCTTTCGCGCTCGACCCACCCGCGCCGGCCTGTGGATGTTGGAGGCGCTTGTTCGGCGGTTAAGCTAACGCTGGATTTCTATTGAAAATAAAGGACTTCCCGCCTTGAGAGCGCGGAGGCCTGCCGATGCTGCAAGCCCGAGTGGGTGGCGGACAGGATAGCGCCGCGTCCCGTCATTCGAGCCCGACGCGCATCTTGCAACGCCGGGTCGGGAAGCGCTCCCGGTAAGGATTGGCGGAGCAGCTTGCAAGGAAATTCAAGACACCTCTGCCGGCCCGAGTCCGGTCGGCGAAAGTATGGGAGATTGCCGAATGAGCGGGCCGATGACGGCGGCGCGGCGAGTTCTGGGCGAAACATTCGGGTTCAACGGGTTCCGGCCCGGCCAGGAGGCTGTGATTGGGGCGCTTTTGGCGGGGCGCAGCGCGCTTGTCGTGATGCCGACGGGCTCCGGCAAGTCCCTGTGTTTCCAGATACCGGGACTGGTGATGGATGGACTGACGGTGGTCGTTTCACCGCTGGTGGCGCTGATGCAGGACCAGATAGCGGCGCTGAGGCTCATGGGCATCGAGGCCGAAAGTATCAACTCCGGCAACAGCCGGGCGGAGAATGTGGCCGCTTGGAAGCGCGTGGCGGAGGGCCGCACGCGGTTTCTCTACATGGCCCCGGAACGGCTGATGACCGAGCGCATGCTGGCGGCCCTGAAACGATTGCCGGTGAGGCAGTTCGCCATAGATGAGGCCCACTGCATCTCGCAATGGGGTCCGGCCTTCCGCCCGGAATACGCCGACCTTTGCCGGTTGCGGGAGCTCTTTCCCGGGATACCGCTCATTGCGCTGACGGCGACCGCCGACGAGGTGACCCGCGCCGACATCGCCGAGCGATTGTTCGACGGCCGGGTCGAGCAGTTCGTGCTCGGCTTCGACCGCCCCAATATCACGCTCACGGTGGAGATGAAGCGCAGCTGGAAGCGGCAGCTGCGGAGCTTCGTCGCGCGCCATGAAGGCCGAAGCGGAATCGGCTA
>WTGD01000106.1 GCA_011523725.1 Nitrospinota bacterium | reverse complement strand
CGCCAAGGGGCTCCAATACAAGCGCATGTTCACCGAGTTATACGCTCGCGCAACCGGTTATTGCAAAGGTAAAGGCGGCTCCATGCATATCGCCGATCAGGACCTTGGGGCCTTGGGAGCGAATGGCATCGTGGGCGGTGGCATCCCCATTGCCGCTGGCGCCGCCTTGGGGCTTAAGTTAAAGAGAGAAAAACACGTTGTTGTGAGTTTTTTCGGCGATGGGGCCAGTAATGAAGGTGCTTTCCATGAGGGCATCAACATCGCCGCCACCTGGAAGCTGCCTGCGGTATTCGTCTGCGAGAACAACGGATTTGCCGAAAGTACACCTCGCGCTACTCATCAGGCGGTTCAGGACATCGCAGATAGGGCGAAAGCCTACGGCATGCCCGGAATAGTTGTCGATGGCATGGATCCCCAAGCCGTATTCGAAGTGGCGGGCGAGGCGATTGAGCACGCCCGCAAAGGGCGAGGACCAACACTGATCGAAGCGAAAACAATGCGTTTTCTGGGCCATTACGTGGGCGACCCCGGCACCGCTTACGGACACGACAAAGAGGTGGGAAAATGGCTCAAGCGCGACCCACTCATCATCTTCGTCGAAACACTCAAAAAGAAAAAGTGGCTGAGCAAAAAAGGGATTGACGCTATCCATACGAACGTGAACAAAGAGATGGAAGAAGCCATCGAATTCGCCCGGAAAAGCCCGGAACCCGATCTTAATGACGCCATGACTGATATCTACGCGTCCGTTTAGAGGTGTGGAAATGCGCGAGATCTTATACCGAGAAGCCATCATCGAAGCGATGGATGAGGAAATGGCGAGAGATGACTCGGTTTTTCTGCTTGGAGAGGATATCGCCGAGTTCGGCGGCTCATACAAAACGACGGTGGGGCTTTTGGAGAAATATGGCGCCGAGCGGGTGCGGAACACGCCAATTTCCGAGCAAGGCATCATCGGCGCGGCCTTGGGGGCGGCGCTCGTGGGCATGCGGCCCGTGGCTGAGTTGATGTATATCGATTTTTCCGCCGTCGCCATGGATCAAATCGTCAATCAGGTCGCCAAGGTCCGCTACATGTTCGGTGGCAAGGCGAATACCTCGCTCGTCATCAGAACCCAGGGCGGCGCAGGACGCAGCTCCGCCGCCCAGCATGCGCAAAGCCTGGAAGCATGGTTCGTTCATGTGCCCGGGCTGAAGGTAGTCATGCCCTCCAGCGCGCGTGACGCAAAAGGCCTCCTGAAAGCGGCCATCAGGGACGACGACCCGGTTTTTTTTATCGAGCACAAGCTCCTGTATCTGGAAAGAGGCGCTGTTCCTGAGGAAGAGGAAGTGATCCCCATCGGCGTCGCCGAAGTGAAAAGGCAGGGGAACGATCTAACCATCGTCGCTACCTCCTCGATGGTCGGCAAATCGCTTGCTGCGGCGGAGGAACTCGAAAAAGAGGGAGTAAGCTGCGAGGTCATCGACCCCAGAACGCTTTTCCCCCTGGATGTGGAGGCGATTCTCGCCTCGGTCCGTAAGACGGGCCGACTCCTGATCACCCATGAGGCGGTGCAGCGTTGCGGCTGGGGAGCGGAAATCGCCGCCTTGGCCGCCAAGGAAGCATTCGACTACCTCGACGCACCCATCGAACGAGTCTGCGCCAAGGAGACACCGGTGCCCTTTTCGCCCAAACTCGAATCCTATGTCATCCCCGACAAAGATGACGTAATCGCCGGGGTTCGTGGTATGTTAGAGACGGTTTAAGTCCACAACACATCCAATCATTAGGAGCAAAGATTCATGGCCACCCCCCTCCCGATGCCAAAACTCGGCCTCACCATGGAAGAAGGAACCATCCTCAAGTGGCGTAAGGGCGAGGGCGAAACTGTCGAAAAGGGCGAGATCATCCTCGACATACAGACCGACAAGGTCGAATACGAGGTCGAATCGCCGGACGGCGGCCTCCTGCTCAAAACGCTGGCGGGAGAAGGCGACGTTGTTCCCTGTGGTACGGATATCGCCGTCATCGGAGAGGCGGGAGAAGACATCAGCGGCTTTGGAAGCACACCCGCAAAGACCTCTGCGGAAACCGAACCTGCGAGAACGGAGGCGCCTCCGACGCCACCACCCGCGCCGGTGCCTGCCCCCGCTCCAGCGGCCCCTGTGGCAACGCAGCCCGCACCGACTGGCCGCGTTTTCGCGAGCCCGGCTGCCAGGCGCGTGGCCCGCGAGCTCGGAATTGATTACCGCACCCTCAAAGGCTCAGGCCCCGGCGGGAGAATCGTTCAGGCCGACGTGAGGGCAGCGGCTGCATCAGGCTTTCCCACTGCACCGCTCGCCGCCGCGAGTGGTCCCGCGGCCGTGGCGGGTTCAACGCCTCTGGCGGGGATGCGGAAAATCATCGCCGAGCGCATGCTCTCCAGCTGGTCTCAGGTGCCGCGCATCACCATGCAGGCCGAAGTGGACCTCACGAACCTCCTCGCCGTGCGCGAAGCCAGCCGTCAGGCGTGGGAAAACGACCTCGGCGTCAAGGTATCCATCAACGATCTCATCCTCTTCTACACCGCCCGCGCCGTGCGCCGCTGCCCGGCCGTGAACGTTCGCCTCACCGAAAACGCCCTGGAGCAGATGCAGGACGTGAACATCGGCGTGGCGGTAGCCGTTGAGCAGGGACTGATGGTGCCCGTCATCCGGGGCGCCGACCAGAAATCCATCGACGCCATCTCGCGCGAATCGCGAGCGCTGGCCGAGGCGGCCCGCGCGGGCGCGCTGGGACTCGATGCGCTCGAAGGCGGCACCTTCACGGTCTCGAATCTGGGCGCCTACGGGGTCGATCATTTCAGCGCCATCATCAACCACCCCGAATCCGCCATCCTGTCGGTGGGCGCGGCGCGAGAGCGCGCCGTGGCGCGAAACGGCGAGGTCGTGGCCCGCACGACGGCCTTCATCGGTATCAACGCCGACCACCGCCTGGTGGATGGCGCGCCGGCGGCCGAGTTCCTCTCCACGCTCAAGGAGATGCTCGAGCATCCCAAGGTAATGCCGGCATAGATTGAAATATATAAATATCAGAAGGTTATGATGATACTTTCAAGTCATTTCTAAATAAATTAATTTATCGAAAAACCTCGTGAATTTATCGATATTTATCGAATTTTTCGGAAATTCCCCGGCGGCCCCGACGAGGCTCGATTCCGCTTCGCCGAGGACGGGAGGAAGAGGTCGCCCCGGCTGAAAAAAACTGCATTTGCGGTGCGAAGCCGAATCGCCCTTTCCATTTTCTCCCCTTCTCTCACCCATGAGAACACTCGCATTCGCGCGAGGGATTTTCATCCATCCCGACGAAAACCGCCAGCGGCAAATGCGGGGAAATGCGCGTACGGCGACCGGCCGCGGAAAAGCGAATTCGTCGTCTTCGTGAGAGGTGAGCAGGTGGCTTGTGATGCGCTTCGAGCGATGAGCGAGAGCTCTCGTTTTCGGAGATATTGCGAAGCGATGCCTTCCTGCTTCTAGGGCGGAACAATCACTCTATCACTCGGCGCAATCCCCCCCCCGCTCGGGTCAATCGCTCCCTCTTCGGTCGCAATTCACCCCGTTTCCCTACCCCCGCCTCGTGTTGTATGATTATTTATATTGAGGCGCGCGTTACGGCGCGGCCCATGATTCGAGAATAACCGCCCCCCGGAGACGCCGGGTCAATCAGGAGACAGGCAATGGCCGAGACAGTTCGTGAAGTACCCTACTACTACATCACCGCATCGAATAAGCCGGGCGAAGGCGCCGCCCTCGCCACCATGCTGAAGGAGGCGGGCGTCAGCCTGCTGGCGGTGCACGCCTTCCCCGAGCGCAGGCGCGTTCAGGTCGATATCGTGCCCGAGGACGCGCGCGCCTTCACCGCTGCCGCGCGCAAGGCGAAGCTCAAGCTCAGCCCCCGGAAGAAGGCCTTTCTCGTCGAGGGCACGGACCGCACCGGGGCGCTTATACCGGTTCTCAACAAGCTCGCGGACGCCGGCATCAACATCACCGCCATCACGGCCATCGCCGCGGGCAGAAAACGCTACGGCGCCATCTTCTGGGTGAATCCCAAGGACCACGCACGGGCCAAGCGAGCGCTGGGGGCGTAAACCCGACCGAGGAGGGGCTGTTGAAAAACCCCGAAAAATAAGGATTTGGCGCATCCGATGAAAGAGCAGGAATCACTCCCCCCTTGAGGGTCGGGCTTCCCGAGGGGAAAGCCCGACGGCAAGACGAGGGCGAAGCCCGAAGTCGCGCCGGTGGGGGGTAGAATTCGGAAT
>WTGD01000186.1 GCA_011523725.1 Nitrospinota bacterium | reverse complement strand
CCCGTGGCCGCCCTACCCCCTGTGGCCGCCCGTATCGGATATGTCAATCCCCGTGGTTGCGCTTCGCAGCGGACAGGCACAGGGGCCTGTCCCTACAAACCATCTACTTGCAGGCTCCCCATACAGGGGTTTTCAACAACCCCTCATAATGCGAGCGAAACCCTGAAAAATTCCACGATCTCAAGCCGACGCTAGATGCTCACCTGGAAATTGGGCAGACGCACGCCTGCCGCCGGGGCTGCGCTCAACTCCTCGAGCGTGGTCTCGCGCAGCGTCTTGTCAATCGCGTCTTCGAGTTTTTTCCAAAGCGCGCGGCTCCCGCACACCGGAATGTTCGGGCACGGCGCCGAGGGAGGCTCATCGCCGCAATCGACGGGCTGAATCGTCTCGCCCACCGCCGAGAGAACGTCGCGCATGTTGATCCCGGAGGGCGGCAGCGCCAGGATGTAGCCGCCTCCCGGCCCCCGCGTGCTGCTCACCAGAGAGGCCCTGCGCATCTTCACGAACAACTGTTCGAGATAGTGCTGGCTGATTCCCAGCTTGCCGGCTATCTGGGGCAGGGGCACGGGATGCGTCTGCGAATGCCTCGCCAGCTCTATCATGGCGAGTACGGCGTATCGCCCCTTCGTCGAAATCTTCATCGGCGGCATCCTCTCATCGTCTGTCTCCGCTTCATATCCTAAACGAGCGCTCCCCGCCTCACGGGGATTTTCGTTTGTCCGCGATCGGCGAGCGCGCAGACGGGACAATCCGGATCCCGGGCCACGCGCACGCTCCCGACGGCGTTTTTCTGCAAATCAGCCGTCATCAGCCTGTTCGACCAGGCCGGCGCAAGCCCCCTGAGAACACGCAGCGTGTCCGCGGCCTGGGCCATGCCCACGAAACCGGCCACCGCGCCGAAAACGCCCGCATCCCCGCAGTCGAGGCCGCGCGCGTTCGCGCCCTCCTCGCCCACCAGACACCGCAGACACGCGCTCCGGCCCGGCAGAATCGTCATCACTTGGCCGAAAAAGCGCAAGACGCCGCCCATCACCCACGGCTTTTCCGCTGAGGCGCAGGCGTCGTTCAGCGCGAGTTTGGTCGCCAGATTGTCGCTTCCATCGACGACGACGTCATAAGGCGCGATGATTCGGGCGGCGTTTGCGCGCGTGAGTTTCTGGGGAATCTTGTCCACCGCCGTCTCGGCGGAAAGCCTGAATATGGAATCCGCGCCCGAGTCCACCTTCAGGCGGCCGACGTCTTCGGTTCGGTGGAGAATCTGGCGCGCCAGGTTGTCGAGCGTCACGGCGTCGTGGTCCGCAAGACCGATGCGTCCCACGCCCGACGCCGCAAGGGCGAGCGCGGCGGGACACCCCAGGCCGCCGACACCCACGATGAGTGCGGACGAACGCGCCAGAGCGCTCTCATCCCTCATGCGCCGGCCTCCTCGAGTATTTCCAGATCGTTTTCGATAAAAGTCTTTTGTTCCGCATCCCAGGAATACACCTTCTGGCCGAGGACCTCGCCTTCGCGCACGCTCATGACGACGTGCTCGGCATCGGGAAACGCCGGGATATCTCCGAAAGGAACCGCCGCATCCACGTCTTCTTGCGAAAAATAGGCGTCCTCATCCGGGTGGCTGTGAAAGATGCCGCGGACCACCTCCCCCGCCTCCTCGGCCCGCCGCACGATGCGCTCGAACTCGAACGGATCGATCAGAAAGGCGCGGCGCGCCGTGCGGGGATAAAATTCGGGGTCCTTCTCGTGCATCTCGTTCTGCACGTTTTTACAGGGCAGAAGAGCGAGCGTTTCCTCTCGTTCCCCTTTCGTGCGCGGCGGCCCGATGATCAACCCGCAGCACTCATCGGGATACGCCTCGCGCGCGTGGCGGTGCATCGCTTCCACCTGTTCACGATTCAGACGCAAATCAAGCCTCCTGGCGCGCTTCGCTCAAGTACCTGTCCCCCCCGTCGGGAAACAGTGTGACGATGACGCCTTTTTCTATCTGCTTCGCCACCTCGCGCACGCCCACGAGCGCGGCTCCCGCCGAATGGCCGATGAACAGGCCCTCTTCTTTGGCGATGCGATCGGCCAGGTCGTAGCTCTCCTCCGTACCCGCCGGGATCAGGTGATCGTGCGCGCTCTCATCGTAAATCCCAGGCCGTATGGCCGTGGGGATGTGCTTCATTCCCTCAAGCCCATGAAACGATTCCGAGGGCATGACCGCGTGCACGACGACATCCGGCTTGCGCTCTTTGAGTCCGCGCGCCGTGCCCACCAGGGTGCCCGTGGTGCCGAGCCCCGCGATGAAATGCTCCACGCGCCCGCCTGTCTGCTCCAGAATCTCAGACGCCGTGGTCTCCACGTGGGCGAGCGGGTTGGCGGGGTTGTCGTACTGACAGGGCAGGAAATACTTCTCAGGCTCCTCGCGGTGCATCTTCGCCGCGAGGCGCTGCGCGCCGTCCGAACCCTCCAGGGGGTCCGAGAGAACAATATCGGCCCCGTAGCCCTTCAAAGTCGCCTTGCGCTCATCGCTCGCGTTCGCCGGCAGAACGAGTCGGACGGGAATCCCCAGCGCTGCGCCGATCATGGCGTAGGCGATGCCGGTGTTTCCGCTCGTGGAGTCGAGCAGAATCTTGCCGGGGCGCAACCGGCCCGATTCCAGGCCGTCCTTCACCATGAAGAGCGCCGGCCTGTCCTTCACCGAGCCGCCCGGGTTGAACCACTCCGCCTTGGCATAGACCTCCACATCGGGAAATTCGCTCTCGAACATCTTGATTTCGAGCAGGGGGGTGTTACCGATACACTTGATGATTGGGGAATCCTCTAAATTCCTGAACGCGCTCGCGGGATTCTCCACCGTCGATTCGACCATTGATATGGCCCTCGCACTTTGCTCCTGAAACTTTCAGGAAAGGTTCGCACGCGCCTCCAGCAAGCCGTGCGAAAAGTCGAAACGGGCCTGCGCAGTCGACCCCACTGTATCCGTCTCATCCACCAGGCGCCGCAAGACCCTGGCGGCCAGCCATGCGCCCAAAGCTCCCTGGGCCGCCACGGTTGAGGCGCGCCCTCCCTGAGGCGCCATGCCCGGCTTCTCCAGGACTCCAGGGCCTTCTGAAATCTCTCCAGTCTCACCACGGGAAACGCCCCGGATGAAGAATTTCGCCCTGGACTCGAGGACCTTAAAATCTCCGGCGGACTCATCGTCCAGCCAGACGAGAATGTCGAAAACCTCCCCCGCTCCCTCGCCCGGGCGAATGGAGACCAGCGTCGAATCGGGGTTGAGCCTCTTGAGGCCGTTTCCCAGGCTGCCGCCATAGAAGGCGGAGAGCGGCGATTCCGGCTTGATCCCGTCACTCTCATCGAGCGGACACCAGCCGATGCGTCCCACGCCCGCAGCGGCCAGCCAGGCCAGGGCCAAGAGCGCCGCGTTTTCCTCATCCTCCGAAAACGCGATGAGAACGGAAGACGCCAGCAGACGCTCCTGCCCGACTCCTCCCACGCCGGGGAGCAGGATGTGGCGGCTGTAGCGCTGAATCTGCTCTTCGCTCAAGCCCAAGGAGCGAATCTCCTCTCGGGGGTTTGCGGACGATCAGCGGCCGCCCGCGATGGCCGGAACGATGGAGACCTCATCCCCATCGCTCACCGCCGTTCCCTCCCCCTGCAGGAAGCGGATGTCCTCCTGGTTCACGTAAATGTTCACGAAGCGGCGCAGCTTTCCTTCTTCGTCATAGAGGCGCTGGCCGATGCCCGCGAACTGGCCGTCGAGGTTTGCGAGCACTTCCTTCACGTCCGCGCCCGCGATCTCCACGGCGTCCTGCTGCTGGGTGAACTCCTGCAAGGGTGTCGGAATACGAACCGTTACCGCCATTTCTGTCTCCTGATCTGAAAGCCCCGCCTCCGGGGATGCCGAATAAAGATTCCTAACGAAAATGCTGCTCCAGGCTATAATATCTCTCCCAGCCGTCGGGTATGACGACCACCACGTTTTCCTCGGGACTCATCCGCCGCGCCACCTCAAGGGCGGCGCTTACCGCGGCGCCCGCCGAGATTCCTGCGGCCATGCCCTCCTCGCGGCTCAGGGCCTTGCTCATCTCGTATGCGTCCGAATCGCTCACCGGCGTCACCTCGTCGATGATCGCCCGGTTCAACACCGCGGGAATGAAGCCCGCGCCGATTCCCTGGATCTGGTGCGGACCCGGCTCCCCGCCCGAGAGAACGGGGGATGCGGCGGGCTCCACGCCTACGACGAGCGTTTCGGGTCTCCTCTCCTTCAGGACCTCCCCCACCCCCGTGATGG
>WTGD01000188.1 GCA_011523725.1 Nitrospinota bacterium | reverse complement strand
AGTCCGTCTGCGATTTGCAGGGCAAGAAGGTCGGCGTCATGAGCCAGCGCGACTCAGGGCCCATCTTCGTGCGCAAGGCGCTCGAGACCTGCGGCATCCCCGCCGCCAAACAGGAGGTGACGTACCTGCCCGTCGGGCCGGCCTCCAAAGCGGCCACCGCCATGAAGCTCGGCCGCGTGGACGCCTGGGCGAACGTGGGCGTTCAGTACACCCTGGCGAAGGCGCGCGGATTCAAGTTCGACATGATCCCCTACCAGAAGGAATGGACGCAGAATCTTTTCGGCAACGTGGTGTGGATCAACAAGGACTTCCTCGCCAAGAACAGGGACACCGTGGTGGGCTTTCTGCGCGGCCTCGCCAAGGGGAGCCTCTTCTTCTACACGAACCCCGAAGCCGCGCTCCAGATCCACTGGGTGCTCTATCCCGAATCGAAGCCCAAGGGCATGAGCGACAAGGAGGCCACCGCCTTGATGATCAAGGTGCTCCGTGCGAGCGCGCCCAATCTGCGCATCGATGACGAGAAGATCGACAAGTTCGGCGCGCACCACGACGGCGAGTGGGCCGAATACGTGAAGTTCGTGGGGCTGGACAAGAAGCTGACCAAGGAACAGGTGAAATCGCTCTACACGAACGAACTGATCGATGAGGTCAACAACTTCGACCGGGGCGAGGTGATCAAGCGCGCGAAGAACTTCGACTTCGCCAAAGAGCTCAAGCGCTTCCAGGCGATGATGAAGATGCAGAAATAAAAGCAAGCGCAATGGAACCACCGGCTGGAAGAATGTAGTTTAAGAGTTCGCGAGCGGCGCGTGGGTGCGGCCGGTCGCGATTGTGGAAGATTAGAACGAGGATCTTTCTGACTCATATTTCCCAAGAAGGAGAACCACCATGAAGAAATTCAGACTCGTAATCGCCGCCTTGGCCCTGTTCGCGCTCATCATTGCGGCGCCGGCCCCATCCGACGCCATGAAGCTCAAGAACATCAAGGTGACGATGGCGAACCCGCTGTTCAACCCGGGCATATCGTTTCTCTGGATCGGCAACTTCCTGGGCTACTACCAGGAGAACGGCGTGGACGCGCAGTTCGTCGCCGCACAGGGCGGCGCGCAGGCGATGGGCTGGGTGCTCTCCGGCCGCACGCACGTCGGCCTGCCGAGGCCCATCCCGATTCTCTTCCGCGCCGCGCGCGGCAAGAAGATGCCCCCCGTCAAGGGCGTCTACATCTTAAACCGCGACGCCATCTACGCCGACGGCGTGGCCGTGCCGCCGGGCAGCAGCATCAAGTCCGTCTGCGATTTGCAGGGCAAGAAGGTCGGCGTCATGAGCCAGCGCGACTCGGGCCCCATCTTCGTGCGCAAGGCGCTCGAGACCTGCGGCATCCCCGCCGCCAAGCAGGAAGTGACGTATCTGCCCGTCGGGCCGGTCTCGAAGGCCGCCACAGCCATGAAGCTCGGCCGCGTGGACGCTTGGGCGAACGTGGACATCCAGTACACCCTGGCGGCGGCGCGCGGTTTCAAGTTCGACATGATCCCCTACCAGAAGGACTGGACGCAGAACCTCTTCGGGAACGTGGTGTGGATCAACAAGAAGTTCCTGGCGGACAACCGCGACACCGTGGTGGGCTTCCTGCGCGGCCTGGCGAAGGGCAGCCTCTTCTTCTACACGAACCCCGAGGCCGCGCTCCAGATCCACTGGGTGCTCTACCCCGAGTCGAAGCCCAAGGGCATGAGCGACGAGAAGGCCACCGCCTTGATGATCAAGGTGCTCAAGGCGCGCGCGCCGAAGCTCAAGCTCGATGACGAGAAGATCAAGAAGTTCGGCGCGCACCACGACGGCGAATGGGCCGAGTACGTGAAGTTCGTGGGTCTGGACAAGAAGCTCACCGACGCGCAGGTGAAATCACTCTACACGAACGAACTGATCGATGAGGTCAACAACTTCGACCGGAACGAGGTCATCAACCGCGCCAAGAACTTCGACTTCGCCAAGGAACTGAAGAAATTCAAGGCGATGATGAAGATGCAGAAGTAAGAGGCTCCCATCATGGCGACCACCGACCGGAAGAACGAAACCTCAAAGAGCGCGGGCGGCCCCTCGCTTTCCGAGACGCTGCTGCAAAGATCATATCTGCTCTTCGGCATCTCCTTCGTGGTGCTGCTGGTCGTATGGGAGTGGACGGTTACCTACTTCGAGGTGGACGACTTCATCTTCCCCGCGCCCTCGGGCGTGGCGACGGCGCTCCTGCGCGGGCTGTTCTTCTACGACGTGGGCAGCGGCGTGGGCGGGGCGGCCGACTTCATGGGCCTGATGAAGACGAGCTTCTACAACCACATCAGCCACACGCTGTTCGAGGCCGTCATGGGCTTTTTCATGGGCAGCATCATCGGGCTGGGCCTGGGCCTCGTCTTCATGCAGTCGAAATGGGTCGAGGCGATCATCATGCCCTACGTGGTGGCGTTCCAGACCCTGCCCAAGCTCGCCATCGCGCCCCTGTTCATCATCTGGTTCGGCTACGAGGTGAAGTCGAAGATATTCCTGGCCGGCCTCGTGGCGTTCTTCCCGCTGCTGGTGAACACCATGGTGGGGCTCAAGTCCGCGGCGTCGGACCAGATAGACCTCATGCGCTCGCTCTCCGCCTCGCGCTGGCAGATGTTCTGGAAGATGCAGTTCCCCAACGCCCTGCCCTTCATCTTCGCGGGCTTCGAGATCGCGGTGGTGTTCAGCCTGCTGGGCGCGATACTCGGCGAGTTCGTGGGCGCGGGCCAGTGCATGTGGGGCGGGCGCGGCCAATGCGGACTGGGGATTCTGCTCATGCAGATGAGCTTCAGCAGCGACACCACGGGCACGTTCGCCATTTTGGTGATCCTCTCGTGCATGGGTCTGGGGATGCACCAGGTGGTGCGCTTCGTGAAGAAAAAAGTGCTCTTCTGGGCGCCGGAGACGGACAAGACGATGGGCGCCTAGAGAAGCATATTTCAAGGAAACGGCCCCCGGCGATTCGTTCGCCGGGGGTTTCGGAGAAAGATGGACGCATACATATCGGTAGAGAACCTGGAGAAGGAATACGTCACCGCGAGCCGCGAGATCGTCCACGCCTTGACGGAGATCAACTTCGAGATCGCCGAGGGCGAGTTCGTCTCCGTCGTCGGGCCGAGCGGCTGCGGCAAGAGTACGCTGCTCAAGATCCTGGGCGGCCTGCTCTCCAGGACGTCGGGCACATGTACGCTCAAGAACACGCCCATCGACGGCCCGCGCAACGACGTGGGCATCGTGTTTCAGGACCCGGTTCTGCTCCTGTGGCGGAACGTGCTCCAGAACACCATGCTGCCCGCCGAGATTCTGGGGCTGGATGCCAAGAAGACGCTCCCCCGCGCGCACGACCTCATCCGCCTCGTGGGCCTGGAGGGCTTCGAGGACAAATACCCCCATGAACTCTCGGGCGGCATGCGCCAGCGAAACGCCATCATCCGCGCGCTCATCCACGACCCGAACGTCCTGCTGATGGACGAGCCCTTCGGCGCGCTCGACGCCATGACGCGCGAGCAGATGAACCTCGAACTCCAGCGAATCTGGCTGGAGAGCAAGAAAACCGTCTTCTTCATCACGCATTCGATCCCCGAGGCCGTGTTCCTGGGCGACAGGGTGATCGTCATGACGCCGAGGCCGGGCCGGATTTCTGAGATCATCACGGTCGACATCCCCCGCCCGCGCTCGCTCTCCACGATGGGGGACGAGATGTTCGTCGAACTCACGCAGAGAATCCGAAACCTCCTCTACGTGGAAGGTTCCCTGGATTAGAGAACACACTTAAAAGCCATTCTCAGGAGCGCACCGAATGGAGAAACTCATCATCACCAACTGCGCGGCGGACAGCAGAAAGCACGCGGGCGTCCCCAAGCGGCTCCAGACGCCCGACGCCGTCGCCAAAGAGGTCAGGGAAAGCTACGAGGCGGGCGCGGCCATCGCCCACATCCACGGCATCCCGATGAAGCTCGAAAGCTGGGAGCCGCTCACGAACGCTATCCGCGAGGCCTGCCCCGAGGTGCTGATCCAGTTCGGAATCGCCGCGATGGGCCTGCCGGGGCGGCAGAAGATCATTCATCTCAAGCCGGATATGGCCTCCATCGCCCTAGGATCCCATGACTTCGCCTTCGTGGACGCCGACCTTCTCGTCGAGCACTCCCGCCAGGAGATCGAAGACCAGGTGCGCCTGTTCAACGACCACGGCGTGAAGCCCGAGTTCGAGTGCTTCAACCTGGGGCATCTCTGGAACCTGGAATGGCTG
>WTGD01000131.1 GCA_011523725.1 Nitrospinota bacterium | reverse complement strand
TCAGGAGCCAGTTCGACACCTGGCTCTTGAGGCGCGCGCAGGAAGAGGGCGCCGAAGTTCGAGAAGGCGTCCGCGTCCGGGGCGTGGAGAAAACGGACCGGGGAATGCGCCTGGATTTGGGCGATGAGAAAATCGAAGTCCCCGTCGTCATCGGCGCGGGCGGGCACACCTGCCCGGTCGCGAGGGCGTTCGGCGACGTATCTTCGAAGGAATCCGTCGTCCTGACCCAGGAGAGCGAGACGAACGTGGGCGCCGAAAAACTCCGCGCCCTGGCGCCCAACTACGGTTTGCCCGAGTTGTTCGCGGAGCCCGACTTCAAGGGATACGCCTGGTATTTCACAAAGGGGGATTTCCTGAACATCGGCGTGGGCTGCATCGGCAAGAACCCCAGCGTTCACGAGCGCCTCGATATTCTGCTCGAAAAATTCCGCGAGACGGGCAGGCTGCCCGCCGGGATGGAGCTCACGAAATTCCGCGGCCACGCCTATTCGGTGCACCGGGTTCATGTGCGGCGGCCGGCGGGCGATGGCTTCGCGCTCATCGGCGACGCCGCAGGGCTTGCGAAAGATTTCAGCGGGGAGGGCATCGGCCCGGCCGTCCATAGTGCTAAAATGGCGGCGGAGGCGGCGCACGAGTACCTGGAGACGGGCGCGGGTCTCGCCGAATACGGCGAGGCGCTCTATGCGAAATACGGAGGCGGCGGGGAAGGGGTGTTCGATAAATTGATTGATCGTCTTCCGGACAAGGTTCTTTTCGGCGTGGCGAAGTTCATCTGCGGCAACGCGTGGCTCAGACGCCGGCTGGTTCTGGAAGGCGCATTCGGGATCGGTTGAAAAAAACATTGAGGCGGCCATGGTAAAAGAGCGAACAAAAGAATTCGACGCAGAGGCGATATCGCACCACTACGATCTCTCCAACGAGTTCTACGAGCAGTTCCTGTGCGAGAACATGCTCTATACGTGCGCCTACTACCGCACGCCGGACGGCGACCTCGCCCAGGCGCAGCGCGACAAGATGGACCTGGTCTGCCGCAAGCTCAGGCTCTCGCCCGGCGAGGATTACCTCGACATCGGCTGCGGGTGGGGTTCGCTCGCGATATGGGCGGCGAAGCACTACGGCGTGAACGCCACCGCCGTCACGCTCTCGCGCGAGCAGGCGAAATGGGGCCAGGAGTGGGCGCGCCGCGAGGGGGTCGAGGGCAGGTGCGAGATCCACCACATGGATTACCGCGATTTCCCCGAATCGAAGACGTTCGACAAGATTTCCGCCATCGGCATCATCGAGCACGTCGGCATCGCGAACTACATGAGCTACTTCACCTCGGTGAGGAACCGCCTGCGCGACGGCGGCCTGTTTCTGAACCACGGGATCACGACGAACAAGTTCTGGAAGCCCACGAGCCAGAACGAGTTTCTGCTGCGCAACGTCTTTCCCAACGGCGAGATGGACAACATCTCCCATATCCAGGACGTGATGGAGTTGGCGCGCTGGGAGATCCTCGACGTCGAGAACCTGAGGCTCCACTACGCGCGCACGTGCAAGCACTGGTACGAGAAATTCGAGGAAAACGCTGAGCGGATTCGGAAACTCGTCGGCGAGCGCACCTACCGGATCTACCGGGTCTGGCTGGTCTGCTCATCGAACGCGTTTTTCTGCAATTCGCTGGGTCTCTATCAGGTGCTGGCGCAGAAGTACGAAAAGGATTACCGCTTCGACCCGCCGACGCACCGCGAGGATATCTATAAAGCGTTCCTCGATCAGGATGCCTGATCGCATACCCGCATACGGGGTTGTTGGAAAAATCAGAGAGGAAAAATTTGTTTGTGTGTAGGGGTCGCATATATGCGACCCAAGTTTTTTCAGTCACTACAAGGGCCGCATGTATGCGTGGGACAATCCCGAGGAGGGATTGTCCACTACAAAAACCGTCTCCTGCCCGTCTACGTCAAACCCTCGTTCATCGGGGTAACTCGATAGCTCTCATGCGCGCGGCATGAAACGTAACGCCTCGGAGCTCACCCCCCCGTTCCGTCCGGCCTGGTATTGCCGGGGGCGTCATCTCCAGAGCGTGTGGGGATATTTCCTGAGAAAACACCCAAGGGTCGACTGGCGGCGCGAGCGTTGGGATACGCCAGACGGCGATTTTCTGGACGTCGATTTTTTGGATCCACTCGATGCAGGCGAGCCCGACGCCCCGACGCTGCTCGTCCTCCACGGGTTGGAGGGTTCTTCCGATTCTCATTATGTGCGCGGAGCGGCAGCCGGCGCGCGTAAGCGGGGCTGGAGGACGCTGGCGATGAACTACCGCTCGTGCGGCGGCGCGCCGAACCGGAAGCCCAGGTTCTACCACTGCGGGGAGACGGGGGACCCGGGCTTCGTGGTCGGGCGGATACTGGAGAGGTTCAGCGGGCCGCTCGTGCTGGCGGGCTTCTCGCTCGGGGGGAACGTGCTGCTCAAGTGGCTCGGTGAATGCGGCGATGGGGTATCGCCTCGCATACGCGGGGCCGCCTGCGTTTCCGCCAGCCTCAGGCCCGCCGCGTGCGCGAAGGTGCTCGATTCCGTTCCGGGCTATTTCTACAGGTGGCACCTGCTGGGCAGCGTGAAGCAAAAGGCCGAGCGTTTCGAGCAGCTTCACCCCGGCCTCATCGACATCGAGGGGGTGCGGCGCGCGCGGACCTTTCACTATTTCGACCGCCTCGTCATCGCGCCGCTCTATGGATTCCGGGACGAGCTGGATTACTACGAACAAGCGGACGCCTCGCCTTGGCTGCCCCATATCCGCGTGAAAACGCTCATTCTCGCAGCAGCGGACGACCCCATCGTGCCGGCCCACGTTTTTCCTCACGCACAGGTGGAGGAAAACAAGTGGCTGAGGGGCGAATTGGTGAAAAAGGGCGGTCATGTGGGTTTCGTGTCGGGCGGCAACCCCCGCGCGCCCCTCTTCTGGGCCGAGGAGCGCGCGTTCGGGTTTCTCGAGGATTGCCTGCGGGCGTGACGTGGAGGCCCGGTTCAACGGATGGGAGGGGATGTAGGGGTCGCATACATGCGCCCCGGCTTTTTTCGCCGCCCGTCATGGGCCGCATATATGCGGCCCCTACACTCGCTCCGCTCGCCGAACCCCCCAACCCCCCCTTGTCGGGGGGGCTTTTTTGACAGTCCTCTTGCGGGTCGGTTGGGATTCTACTGTAGGGACAGGTCGCGACCTGTCCAAAATCACCGCACCCTTTTGCCTTTGGTCGTCATTCCGGCATTCGCCGGAATGACAGGCAAGAACCATATCTCATGGGAGTGTAGTAGGGGCCGTTCGCGAACGGCTCCTACAAGAACGCGGTTTGCGGGTAAGGGCGGACCAGCGTGTCCGCCTGGCCTCGCTCGGTTCGACGGATAAGAGGGGATGAAGCGATCAGGCGTTCCTGTCGTATTCGCGGGCTTGCAGTTTCTCGTGGCGCGCCAGTGCGCAGGCGATGAGGCGGTCCAGCATTTCGGGGTAGGAGACGCCCGCCGCCTGGATCATGCGGGGGTACCCGCTCAACTGCGTGAAGCCGGGCAGGGTGTTCACCTCGTTGATGTAGGTCTCGCCCGTTCGCTCGCGGTAGAAGAAGTCCACGCGGGCGAGCCCCGAACAGCCCAGCGCGCTGAACGCGCCCCGCGCGTAGAGGCGGGCGTGGTCGGCGAGAGGCTCCTCCACCGGCGCGGGGATGATCAGATCGGCGCGGCCTTCCTCGTATTTCGCCTCGTAGTCGTACCAGCCCGAATGCGTTTTTATCTCCATGAGGGGGCTGGCGAGGAATTCGCCCAAAGCGGGGCCTTCCAGCACGGAGCATTCGAGTTCGCGGCCCTGCGCGTGCTCCTCAATCAAGACTTTGCTGTCGAAGCGGAAGGCGTCCGCAACGGCGTCGCCTAATTCATCGGGGCTCTCCACCAGGTGGACGCCGACGCTGCTGCCGGAAGACGAAGGCTTGACGAACAGGGGATATCCGATCTTGGAGGCCGCCTCCTCCGAGACGGCGTCGCGGTCCGCATCCCAGGTTTCGGGAAACACCGTGAGTGATGGCAGGACGGGCAGCCCCGCCGCGCGCAGCACCGCCTTGGCCACGGCCTTGTCCAACGTGACGGCCGAAGACGCGCACCCCGAACCCACGAAGGGAACTTCCGCCAGTTCAAAGAGTCCCTGGAGCGTGCCGTCTTCCCCGAACGTGCCGTGGATGATGGGGAAGAAGACGTCGATCGCGAGATGTTCACCGCTCCCGGCGCAGCGCAGGGGCGCTTCGTTCGGCGTGCCCGAGAAG
>WTGD01000197.1 GCA_011523725.1 Nitrospinota bacterium | reverse complement strand
GCCCTCCGTGGTTGTCCTTCGTCAGGACAGGCGCGGAGGCCTGTCCCTACGACCCCCAGAAAACCCTCTCCATCAGCCAGTCGATCTGCGCTGCGGGCGCGGCGAGGACGGGTTCAGGCGCCCGGCGCCCGTCGGCGAGCGCGGCGTAGTCGACCTCCGCTCCCGAGAGATAGCGCACGCTTCCCCCCGCGCGCTCGTAGATGAGGGCCGCGGCGGCGAAGTCATATGCGCGTATCGGCTCCATGAGCGTACCGAAGGCCGAACCCGCCGCCGTGAGGCAGACGTGGCAGGCGGCGGAGGCCAGCGCGAGAAACCGCCCGGGATATTGGTGCGAGAGGCCCGCCACCTCGTTGCAGGGAACGAAGAGATAGTCGTGCTCGCCGGGAACCCCTTGCCCGACTTCGGGTAGCGGCAAGCCGTTCCTCATTGCGGGAGTTGATGCCGAGGCTCTGAAGGTCTCACCCAGCGCCGGCATGTGGACGACGCCCGCCTCGACGCGGGAGCCTCTCAGACACGCGATCGAGACCGCCCAGAAGGGGAGTCCTTTGAGATAAGGCCCCGTGCCGTCGATGGGGTCTATCGCCCACCAGCGGGTACCTGCGCCGATGTCGCCCGCGCCGCTCGCGCCGCTTTCCTCAGCCAGGATGGGATCATCGGGGTACGCCATTTGAATCTCTTCGATGATGACCCGCTCGACTTCCCTGTCGGCGCGCGAGACGATGCTGCGCCCTTTGGGTTCGGCCTCCACCTCGCCGAACAGTTCCATAGCGCGCGCACCCGCCATGCGCGCGGTCTCTTCGATGAACGAAACGACGCCTGACACCGGACTCTCCCGTCTCTTAAAGTTTCGAGGTGCGCGCATCATGGAGGAGCCACCGCTCCATCGCAAGGGCGGGGCGGCGCAGGGCCGCAATCGTCGACAAAAGACGGATGAATTGCTAAAAGAGGGAAAATTTCGCTCGCTTCCAGAGAAGCCCAAGGATACAGGAGACCCATCCATGCCATTCGCCCGCACCCATCGACTCACCACCAGGGGGGCCAAAACGATGATGGCCGCCGCCATCGCCAAGGCGGAGGAGTTCGGCATCCCCGTCACCGTGGCCATCGCCGACGCGGGCGGACACCTCGTCCTGCTCGAGCGCATGGACGGCGGGCGCTTCCACACCGTTCACTCGTCCACCACCAAGGCGGTCTGCTCGGCATCGAACAAGCGGCCCACCACCACGCAGGGCGCGCAAGCGCAGCACTTGGATACCGCCCACGCCCTGGGGCTCGCCCTCGCCGCCGGTCCCGAGCGATGGACGGCGATGGAGGGCGGTTTCCCGATTCTCTACGAGGGTGAGTGTCTGGGCGGCATCGGCGTGAGCGGGGGCGACTGGGAGCAGGACGAGGCCATCGCGCGCGTGGCCGTGGAAGCCGTGGGGGCTTCTTTCTGATCAGGCGTCGCGCACCCGGGTGGCTTTCCAGAAACCCGCAAAACATGATTCGTTTTTCCCATCTACGAATATGAAGGAGTTTTGCCAAACATGAGTTCCAAACCCCTGAGGGTGGCCTCGCTCGGCATGGGCTGGTGGTCGGATGTTCTGGCCGATGCGGTCGGCAGAACCGACAAAATCGAGATCGCCGCCTGCTTCACGCGCTCCGAAGACAAGCGCGCCGCCTTCGCCAGGAAATACGGCTGCGAGCCGGCGAACAGCTACGAGGAAATCCTGGCGGATGATTCCATAGAGGCCATCATCAACACCACGCCCAACCACGTGCACCTGGAATCCACGAAAGCGGCGGCGGAAGCCGGCAAGCACGTTTTTCTCGATAAACCCATCGCCCACACGGTCGCCGACGGCATGGCGCTCTCCAAAGCCTGCGCGGAGGCGGGCGTGGTGCTCGCCATCGGCTACCAGCGGCGGCGGGAGAACCATTTCCGCTGGATCAGGAACCGGATCGATGCGGGCGAGTTCGGCAGGCTCGTGCAGGCGGAGTGCAACATCAGCAGGGACAGGGAGGGCCAGTTCGAACCCGGCCACTGGCGCTACCAGTCGGACGCCATGCCGGGCGGCGTCATGCTCCAGATCGGCATCCACTACACCGACGTGCTGACCTACCTCATGGGGCCGATAGTCGCCGTCTCGGGACGGACGGCCCAACTCGTCCTGCCCGGCGACAACCCCGACGTGGCGAACTTGATCCTCGAACACGAATCGGGCGCCATCTCGAACCTCACGGCGAGCTACGCCTCGGCGTCGGAGTATTACCTCATGAACATCTACGGGAAGACGGCCACGGCCTACTACACGCTCTTCGACGGCCTGCGCGTCCTCTACCGGGGAGAGAAGGCGCCGCAGGCGGTGGCGTGTGAGAAGAACGACACCATCAGGGAAGAACTCGAGGAATTCGCGGACGCCGTCCGCGGAGGCGCCCCGCCCGAGATGGAAGGCGAGGCCGCCGCGTCTTCTCTCGCCGTCATCCGCGCGGGCGTTCGCTCAGCGCGCGAGGGACGCCGGGTGGAGGTGTCCGAAATCCTCGAAGACGAGAACGAATAGCCATTCAAGGGAGAAAACATGCCACGCATCCAAGCAGGTGAAATACAGCTCAACTACGCGGAGCGAGGAGAGGGGGAGGCGTTCCTGTTCATCCCCGGCCTCATGGGCCTTTTGGACGCCTGGGATTTCCAGATGCCCCATTTCTCGGGTCGCTACCGCTGCATCACCTTCGACCACCGGGGCACGGGCGAGAGCGACAAGCCCAAGGACGCCTATTCCACGGACTTCATCGCAAAGGACGCGGTCGCCCTGCTCGACACTTTGGGAATCGAGAAGGCCCACGTGGCGGGCACGTCAACCGGAGGCTGCATACTGCAGAACCTGGCGCTCGATTATCCCGACCGTATCAACTGCTGCGTATTCACCAACACCTGGACGACGGCGGACCCCTACATGACGCGCCTCCAGACATCGCGCAAGCAGATTGCCGAGGCCTACGGGCTGGAGGAATACATCAAGTTCAGTTCGCTCTGGACGTGCGGGTGGACGCAGTTCCGGAACATGTACGAGAACCTGCTCGACCTGGAAGCGCGCCAGAAGGACACCATCGCGCCCGTCGATGTCATCACCGCGCGTCTGGACATGACGCTCAGCCACGACAGGACCTCCGAGATTCACAAGATCGACAAGCCCTCGCTCATCATCGCCGCAAAGGACGACGCGCTCACCCCGCCCTATTTCGCCCAGGACCTGCAAAAGGCGATAGCGGGCTCGAAGCTCGTGATTCTGGAGGAGGGAGGGCACTACAGCTACCGCCGCTCCCACACCGAATGGAACGCGGCGGTGGATGCCTTCCTGGCCGAAGCGGGCGGTTAGGGTGTTGTTGGAAAAGCCTCCTGCAAGCAGAGGGTTTGTAGGGACAGGCCCCTGTGCCTGTCCGAGGCCTCCGATACGGGCGGCCACGGGGGGCCGCCCCTACGGGTTCATTATAATTTGCGGGGCATCGTAGGGGTGGACCTGTGTGTCCGCCTGATCCCGAAAGGACTATCTCAACACCCCTTAGGCTTCTTCCTCCTTCTGCTCGATGAGGTTGACGGCCTTTCTCGTTCTCACGCGCTCGGACGGCGCGCCGCTGGCGCCGCTCGGCGCGGTGGCTGCCGCAGCGAAGCTGGCAGGCCGGATGAGCGCCAGGAAATCCACCCACAACGAGAAGACGACCGGTATCAGCATCAGGGTGAAGATTGTGGACATGGCCAGTCCGCCCAGGACGGCCGAGCCCAGCCCCCGGTAGAGTTCGCTGCCTGCGCCGGATGAGACCACGAGAGGCAGCATGCCGAGCACGGTCGTCGTGGTCGTCATGAAGATGGGGCGCATCCTGTCGCGCGCGCTCTCGAGAATCGCCTCTCGCATGGGCAGGCCGGCGCGGAAATGGTTCAGCGCCTGGTGGACGAGCAGAATCGCGTTGTTCACCACGATGCCCGTCAGGATGATGAAGCCCAGCATGGTGAGCGTGTCCATCTTCACCGAGGGTTCAATCGTGTTCATGAGACTCACCATCAGAACCCCGCCCGTGGCGGCGAAGGGCACGCTGAACATGATGATGAACGGGTAGCTCCACGCCTCGAACAGGGCCGCCATCAACAGATAGGTGATCAGGAGCGCCAGCAGCAGCGACCACTTGAGCGACGCCCAGGTCCGCTCCAGGTCCTTCGCCCGTCCGCTCACGCCCAGCGAATAGCCGAGCGGAAGCGTCTGGCGCATCGGTTCGATGACCTCTTTCTTCATCTTGTCGATGGCCACCTGAAGCGGCAGTTCGCTCCCGATGTTGACCGTGAGCGTCACGGAGCGGTCGCGGTCGATGTGCTCGACCTTCGTCGGCCCGAGCGCCGCCTGCACCCGGGCGATGTCTCCGAGAGAGACGACCTGCCCCTCGGGCGTGTGCAGCTTGAGTTCCTCGAGCCGCTGCGTTTGAGTGAAATCGGAAATCGGTCCGCGCAGGATGATGTCGAGTTCCTCTCCGCGATCGCGGAAAATGCCCGCCTTGGTTCCGTTCACGAGCGTCTCCACGACGCTCCCGAGTTCTGTGACCGACACGCCGAAATCCGCCGCTCTCTGGCGATCTACGTGCACCTGAAGTTCGGGGTTTCCGAGATCGAAGCTCGAATTCACGAAGCGCACGCCCCCGAGCCCGCGCGCCCTGGCGCTCACGTCGGAAGCGATGCGCTGTATCTCGTTCAGGCTGTCTCCCGTGATGTCGACCTTGAGGTTGATTCCGCCGATGAAGCCCGCGCCGCGCCGCCGGAACAGGGGCGCCTGTGTGACGAACGTGCGCACCCCGGGCGTCCCCTGGAGGTCTCGGAACAGCTTTTTGACGAGACCGCGCATGGAGTCGAGATCGGAGTATTCCTTCTTGGCGAGGACGCCGATGATGGGGTTTTGCGTGCGCACCACGGCGAAAAACCGGCTGATTTCCGGGGCGCGGTCGAGCTTCGCCTCCAGCGTCTGCACGACCCTGTCCACCTCCTCGAGGTTCAGTCCCGCGGGCGTGCGTACGATGATGAACACGAGGTTGCGGTTGCCCTTGGGCAGATAGTCGATGGGAGGGAAGGACATAACCGCCACGGCGATGGCGCCCGCCGTGATCAGCGCAGCCACGAAGACGCGCCTCACCACGCCACGCAGCAGCCAGCCCAGGTTGGCCACGTAGATCCGCCGGCAAAGCCTGCCCAGCGCATAGACCCCTATGAGGCTGAAAAATCGATCCACCGGGGATCTTTTTCCCGCACCGCTCAGGATGCGCGAACTGAGCATGGGAACCACGGATATCGACACGATCAGGGATAGCGCCACGGCCACGCTGATGGCGATGGCGATGTCGCGGAAGAGCTGGCCCGATTCGTCCTGAACGAACACCACGGGGACGAAGACGGCCAGCGTGGTCAGCGTCGAGGCCAGCACCGCCCCCCAGACCTCCTGCGCGCCGTCCACGGCGGCGTCCCACTTGCTCTTGCCCATCTCGCGGTGGCGGAAGATGTTCTCCAGCACCACGACGGAGTTGTCCACCACCATGCCGACGGCGAACGCCATGCCCGCAAGCGAGATGATGTTGATGGAGCGGCCCAGCACGAAGATGAAGATGAACGTGGAGACCACGGTGACCGGTATGGCGACGCCGATGATCATCACGCTCGAAAGACTCCCCAGGAACAGGAGCAGCACGCCTATCGCCAGCGCGCCGCCGATGAAGATGTTGCTGACCACCAGGGAGCGGGACTGGTCGATGTAGACGGTCTCGTCATAGACCTGCCTGAGCGTGATGCCGCGTCCCTTGTAGATTTCGTTGATCTCGGCGATCGCCTTTTTGATTCCTGCCATCACCTCGATGGTGTTGGCCCCGGTTTTCCTCAAGGCTCCGAAAGCCAGGGTGGGTACTCGGCGGACGCGAATGCGCCGCTGGAGATCGCCGTAGTCGAAGGAAACCTTCGCGACGTCGCGCAGGTAGACGGCGCCGCTCCCGTTTTGCGCGATGATGGTGTTGCGCAGCTGGTCGAGCCGCGTGAAATTCCCCACCGTGCGAACCGAATAGCTGCGCTTGCCCTCGTCGATCTTACCCGCCTTGGTGTTCTTGTTCTCGCGCTGCAGGGCTTCTCTGAGGGCGGATACCGTGATGCCGCGCGCGCTCATGGCCGCGTAATCGAGGGTGACGCGCACCTCTCTTTCCTGTCCGCCGAACATCCACACCTGTCCCACGCCTTCGACGCGTTCGAGCTTGGGGCGGATGACGTTATCCGCCTCCATGCGAACCTCGTTGATGGGCAGCTTGGTCTCGACGACCATCCAGGCGATGGGGTTTTCCGCATCGGAGTTGAGCGCGTTGACGGTGGAGCGGTCCGAATCATCGGGCAGGTTACGCACGAGCCCCAGTTTTTCCGAGACGTCGAGCCGGGCCACGTCCTTGTTCACGTCCCAGTCGAATTCGAGAAAGACGCGGGACTTGCCCTCCTCGCTGCGCGAGGTCATCCGGTTGAGGCCTTCCACCGAGGTGAGCTTCTCCTCGATGGGTTTCGACACCTCTTCCTCCACCTCCAGGGGCGCAGCGCCCCTGTATTCGGTCTCCACCGTGATGACGGGCCTGTCGATCGTGGGCGTCATCTGCACCGGAATCCAGTAGAGGCTGATGGTGCCGAAGATCACAGCCAGTATGACCCCGACGGTGGTCGTCACCGGGTATTTGACGCTTGCGCGGGGCAGATTCATGCCCTCTCCTTCATCGGCGGCCTTTCTTTCACTCGCTCATTCGTGCGGCTGTGTTTATCCCCGTTCCGCCGCGCTCATGCTTCTATATATTCGATCGGCTTCAGACTGGGTTGCTCATCATCCACCCGCACCGCGCCGGGAATCCGCGGCGGGCTTCCTGCCTCTTTGAGGAGCGCCTCTCGGGGGAGCGCCTCCTCCCGGGCCGCGCCTCCCGCCGGGCGGGCCGCCGCGGCCCTGCACGCGCACGGGCATGCCGGCTCTCAGGCTCTCGTTTCCTTTCACCACCACCTGCATGCCGGGCCTGAGCGCGCCGCCCGGAACTTCCATGAAAGAATCCACGCTTCTGCCCCGTTCGAAGGAAACCTCGCGAACGCGACCCTTCTCGAAGACGAACACCGAAGGCCCGCGCGCCCTGAGGATCAGCGCGTCCTTGGGCACCAGGACCATACGGGCCGCCTTTCCGTATTCGAGGCTCAGGCGGGCGAACATGCCGGCCTTGAGGTCGTAGGATTCGGTGTTGTTTATCTCCACCTCCACCGGGAAGGTGCGGCTCTTGGGGTCGGCCTGGGGGATGACGCCGCGCACCCGGCCCTTGAACGCCCGGCCGCCCAGGGCGTCGATGACCACGTGCGCCTCATCACCCACGCGCACCAGCGATATGCGCCGCTCCGCAATCGGGGCCTGCACCAGCACCTTGTCGAGTTCGATGACTTCGGCCACGCGGCCCCCCTTGGTGAGCCATTGGCCGACCTCCACCCACTCCCGGGTGACGAAGCCCGTGAGCGGGGAGCGAATTTTCGTCTTGGCCAGATCGTCGCGCACAAGGGCGACGCGCGCCCGCACCCGGTCCACTTCCGCCTTGGCGCGGGCCTTCTCCTCCCTCCGGGGGCCGAGCCTGGCGATCTCCAGGTTGCGGGAGGCCTCCTCGAACAGCTGCCAACTGGCCTCGTAGGCGGCTTCGGCGCGATCGTAGCTGGCCTTGTCCAGGATTTTTTTCTCGTACAGATCCCGCGCGCGGTTCAACTCAAGCTCGTTGTTCCGCATCTGCGCTTCGCGCTCGCGCACCTTGGCCTGATGCGCCGCGATCTCCTCAGGGCGCATGCCGCGCTCCAGGCGCAGAAGGTCCTGGCGCGCCTTCTCGAGTTCCGCCCGCAGAACGCGCAACTCGATCTGGAGACCCGAGCGTTCCACCGTGGCGAGCACCGTCTTGTTCGCGCGGACGAAATCGCCCACCTTGAGCGGTGCGGATTGCACGCGGCCTTCGAGTTCGCTGCTCACGACCGAGCGGCGATAGGGTGCCACGCTGCCCACGGCGGTGAGGCGGTTTCTCACCTGACGCTCCACCACCTTCGCCACGGACACCAGCGGCGGGGGACGCTTGCGCGGACGCCCGGCTTCGGAAGCGGCGACGTTCCAGCCGAAAGATGCAAGTATGATGAGAACGGAAACGGCTCGGGCGACGAAGGAGTTCACGTATTTCCTCTTTTTTTATGAGGGACGCGCCATGCGCGCCGGCCTTCAGCGGCAATAGTGCCTGATATCATCCCAAAACCCTTGAAAAATCGCAACTAATTCGCCGGGCCGGCGAGCGGGAGCACGGCATGGACGTCCCTCTAAAATGTGCCGCTTGTTCTTTCCGTATCCAGGGTTCATAATGGCGCTTCCAAAAATTCAATGAACCAGAAGCAACGCCATCCGCCCGGGGACGGCTTTCTCCTATGCGCATCGTTCTCGCCGGTCACAATGTCGACGTCGACGTTCTCCGCCAGATGAAAAAAGAAATACTCGAACCCGCCGCCCGCGGCTGGGAGGAGAGCCGCCTCGACGCCATGAGCGAGGCCGAACTGCGCGCGCAGGCGGCGGAACTCCAGCGCAGGGCCGCCGATTTCCTCGAACGCGACAACCTGACGCCCGAGCCCATCAGCGCGTCCTACGCGCGCATCAGCCGGGACCCCCGGCCCATCGACGAGCTTCGCGCCATCGCGCGCGAAGAGGTGGAGAAGGCGCGAAAGAGCAACCAGGCCATCATCTTCGGCTACGGGCACAGTTCCGTGGCCGAGCACGCGAGCTTCAACATCGACGTCATCGGCGTGAGCCGCTACGCGGTGGAGGAGATCCAGAAGTTCAGGCTCCTGGCCTATACCGAAAAAAGCCAGCGCTACATTCTGCTCGAAGACGATTTCGTGACGCCTGAGGAAATCGAAAAAGCGGGCATGAAGAATCTGTTCGTGCGGACGATCAAGGCCCAGAACGCCTGCTACCACGCGCTGTACGAGAAACTGAGGCCCTGGGTTTTCGACCGGAATCCCGAACTCGCCGCCAAGAAGAGGAACCACAAGACGCTGGAAGGCTGGGCCAAGGAGGACGCGCGCTACATCGTCTCCTTCGCCACGGAATCTCAAATCGGCATGACGCTCAGCGCGAGGAGCCTCGAGCACGTCATCTGCCGCTGCGCTTCGCATCCGCTCGCGGAAATCAGGGAATACGCGCGGCGTCTGTATGAATGCGTGGAGGGCGTTGCCCCCTCGCTCGTGAAATACACCGACCCCACCGAATACAACGTCCACACCCGGGCGGCGCTGCGTGAAGAAGCCCTGAGCGTCATGGAGCGAATGGAGGAGCCCGCGCCGGTTCCCCCCATCGCCGAGGAGAAAGACGTCGCCCTCGTCGACGCCACCCCGGACGCGGACGCGCTCATCGCCGCGGCGCTACTCCATTCATCCTCAGGGAAAACGATGGCGCGGTGCAAGGCGGCGGCCCAGGAGATGAGCGAGGAGGAACGCGCGCGCTTCATCGCCTCCACCTTCAAGCTCATGCGCGGGCACGACGCCGTGCTGCGCGAATTCGAGAACGTGCGCTGCGTGTTCGAGGTGACGCTCTCGGCCGCGTGTTTCGGACAGCTGAAGCGCCACCGCATGTCCACCCTGAACACCCAGCCCTACGACATCGCCCTGGGCGTGACCATCCCGAAGGCGGTCGAAGAAGCGGGCGCAACGCCCGAATTTCAGGCCGCCGTGGACGAGACCAACGCCGCGTACGAGAAAATCGCCGCGCAAACGCCGCTGGCCGCCCCCTACATGCTCACGAACGCGCACAAACGCCGCGTGCTGTTCTCATCGAACGCGCGCGAGCTCTACCACGTATCGAGGCTCAGGGAAGACCCCCACGCCCAGTGGGACATCCGCGATAAATCCACGCAGATGATCCGCCTCGCGAAGAAGGTCATGCCCGCCACCATGCAACTCGCCGTGGGGAAACACTTGTTTGAGGAAACCCACGCGGCGCTCTTCCCGCAGGAAGTCGAGGAAGCCCAAAAAGAGACCGTCAAGTAGCGGTTCCACAAACACGATGACTATCGCCGGGCGCGTTTCTTTGTGAGACAATACCCACTTCAATCTCAAAATTGACGCAGGCTGGCAAAGGCCCTAGAGTGGAGGGCGGTGGTTCCCACTCGAGCCGCCGGAAACAACATTCCCGCGAGGAATCGCCATGACGACTTTCTTCCAGACGCTCATCCGTCCCGACAAGGAGGAAAGCGCGCAGCGCGCCGAAGTCGCCAAGGCGGCGAATCTGCTCCAGGTGGGGGAGTTCCAGTTCCTCCAGCTCGCCTACAGCGAATGGCACGGGCAGGAGATGTCCGAAGAGCTTATCAACAGCATGTTCATGTCCTACATGCTCTACGATCAGGTGCCCTACTGGGCGCGCCACCATGCGCACCAGATACTGGAACTGGACAGGCGCGGCGAGTTGAACGACAGAGACCCCGCCTACCACAGGTATGACAAGGATTACGGTAAGATAAGACCCAGGGACGTCAAGCGCTTCATCGTGACCGCCGCCATCATGGGGGCGGTCCTGACCGGCGTTGTCTGGCTCAGCCACCTGGTCGCCGGGGAGAGTACTTCTTTCCTGCCGCCCTACTTCGAGAAAAAAGAAATGAAGGCGATGTCGAAGGAGCGCAAAATCCAGGATACGTCCCTGGCGCCGGGGCGTTACAACAGATAGGGTGGATGAACTCCAGAGGTCAGGCCAACCATGTTCGATTTCACAGGCGAGCATCAGAATGCGGTAAACTTCATCTTCCTGTTCGTCACGGGCTTCATCGCCATCAAGGCCATCCGCACGAAAAATCCCGACGGCGGGTCCGATTACGTGCACCTGCTCTTCGGCTGCATCGCCGCGGTGTTCTTCTTTCTGGTCCTGTTCCAGGACGTGCTCGGACTGGTGAAGTTTTAGGCTTCACGCCCGCTGATTCACCGGACCGTTTCCCTCGGGCTTCAGGGTTTGTGCATGCGCTGTTCCGCGTCGATTTCCGGCACGCGCAACAGGCGTTTTTCCGGCGGGAGCGCGAGTTGTTCCTTTAAGTATATCGCGCGACCGCGCACCGTGGACGGGTTCGGCGTGCCGTATATCACCTTGTCGATGATACCGGGGCCGTCCAGCGCCCCCTGGTCGGTCCTGAGCGCTTCGATGTAATCTGCGAGCGCCTCCTTGTAGCGGCCCTTCGTGTCGTGCACGATGCCGCGGTTGGCGTAGGCCGCCGCCATGAGCCCAACGCCCGTCGGGTCGTCGGGTTCGAGATTTTTCCTGAGATAGTCGATGAGATAGGTGAGTTCTGCAGTAGCCTTGTCGTACTGCTTCGTCTTGATGAACACCAGCGCGCGCCCCATCAGCGCGCCCCGGTGGTTCGGCCTTTCGCGCAACGCCCGGTTGAAACTCGCCAGCGCTTCATCGTAGTTTCCCTCGGTGAGCCGGATGTCGCCCTCGCGGGTGGCGTAATCCCCCGGCGCCTCCTTGGCGTACATCTCCCACAGCGCCCACAGCGAGAACATGACGAGGATGAGAATCCCCATGTTCTTGATGAAGCGCTTGAGCACGCGCGAACGGGGGTGTCCCTGTTCTCGGTGAATCTCCTGGTTCATCAGGGTCCCCGGAAAAGATGGTTCATGTAGAAATAGGAGAACACGAAGCAAAGAAGCGCGGCCGTCATCCCCGCGCGCTTCCTGAGGGCGAGGCGCTCCTCGTCCGAGGTTTCGGAGCCGTCTCTCTCCGCGCGACGGACGTAGAGTACCCAGATGAGCTGGCGCACGGGCAGGAACAGCGAGGCGCCCAGCGCGAGTACCCAAAGGAGCACGTATTTTGCGGTGAACAGTTCAGCCATGGGGACATTCAGCCATCAGGGCGGCGGAAAAACAACGCGGGGGAGGGACTCACACCCCTCCCCCGCATGGCGATACCTTTACATCGCGGTCTCGTCTAGGACGATCCCGCCTGTTGCGGGGCCACGTCGCCGATGTCCTCCACGAGCGCCTCGATTTCCGTCTCGGGCACCGTGGACATCTCCATCTTGTAAGCGAGCAGCCACATCATGCCCACGCCAAGGGCCCAGAAGAGAATCTGCCAGGCCCAAATCGAGGGTATGCCGAACGTCCATGCTGCATACCCCGCGTTCGGGGCGCCGAAGATCCAGTTGCCGATGACGGCGCCCGGTCCGATGCCGAAGAACATCCAGGCCAGCGTAACGCCCCACGCCATGGGGACGAGGCCCTGTTTCTCCGGCGAGAGCGAAGCGTGCTCCGCCAGGAAGTCGTGGTACTTCTGCCGGTGAGCCGCCGCCGCCGCATCCTGCGTGTTCGCGGAGACGATCCAGCACACCGCCACGTTGAAGATGATGCCCCAGCCGGCGGAGTGAATCGTCCACGGCCAGCGGCCCCAGATGTCGATGCCGATTCCCTTGAGAATCGTGAGGCCGAAGTTCTCCGTGAAGATGACGGCCAGCAGACCCACCGCCAGGCCCCACGTGGCGCCTTGCCGCGTAATCTTCGGCATCCAGCACACCGCCGCCAGCGCCGGCCACATCTGGAAGCCGAAGGCGACGGCGAGTCCTCCAAGCAACACCAGCGCATCTCTCGAGAACGTCGCCACAAGGAGCGCCGAGATCACGATGATCAAGACGCCGACCCGGCCGGCGACCTTCTGGGTTTCATGCGAGGCGTTGGGGTTGAGATACCTCTTGTAGAGGTCGCGGGTGAGCATGCCGCCCGCCGTGGACATGTACGCGGCGCCCGTCGACTGCATGGCGGCCAGCGCACAGACCGCCAGCAGGCCCACCAGCCATGGCGCCGCGGGCGCAATCCAGTTGAAGTAGTGCGGCACAAGCGAGTCGGGTTTCTTCGCGATGGACGCGGCGAGCACGTCCGACATCGCAAGTCCCGCCTTGGTCACCGCCGGGTTAGCGCCGAGAAGGTGCGCGCCCATTCCCTGGGACGCGGTGAAGAAGAACAGGATGAACCCGATGCCCGCCGAAGACGCCCAGACCTGCTGGGGCGCGAAGGGGCGCGGGTTGTTGTTCGAGAACGCCCACATGGAGAACGCCGGGGAAGACTGAATCCCCATGAGCGCGAACATGTAGGTCAGGCACATGATGCCCGTCCACAAACCACCCACGGGCGTCTGCTTGCCCAGGCCGGCCGTGAACTGAATGACGCCCGGAATGGCGAAATAGGCGTTGTAGTCGCCGCCGCCGTATCCTTTCGTCGTCCCCCACTTGCCTACCGGGGAAGCCGCCAGCTTGGCGAGCCCCTCGTTCATGGAACCCCATCCGCCGGCGATGTTCAGCGCAATGAAACCTGTGATCACGATGCCCAGCGCAAGGAGAATGCACTGGAGCGTATCCACGTAGGCCACGGCGCGCAGACCCCCGGCCGCCACGTAGATGAGCACGACGAGCGAGAGCAGCCACATGCCCATGTTCACGCTGAACAGGCCGTCCGTCAGCACGTTGAACAAGAAGCCCGATGCTCCCAGCTGCACGCCGAGGTAGGGAACCGAAAACAACATGGCCACGATCACCGTGAGGATTCTGATGGCGTCGCCCTGGAAGTAGTCGGAGAACATTTCACCGGGCGTGACGTACCCGTAGCGCTTGCCCAGCATCCACTGGCGCTTCAGGAATATCACCCCGGTAAAGGGAATGGTGATGGTGTAGAAAGATGCGTAGGCGTACTGGAACCCGTCTCGATAGATGAGTCCCGGGTGTCCCATGAACGTCCATCCCGAGAACGACGTCGCCGTCGCCGCCAGGACGAACACCCACATCGATAGCTGGCGACCCGCGATGAAGTAGTCGCCGGCCGTTCTCGCCATCCTCGCGCACTTGAGGCCCCAGTAAATACAGTAGGCCCAATAGAGCACGACGAAGGCGAACAGCCAGAAGATCTTCGCATTCATACAAGCGCCTCCTTATTGATAGGAACCAACCCAATTATGCCGCACATCCTGAACGCGGGATTCAGGCTTCGCGTCCCGCGCCGCGAACATTGAGCATCCTCCGATAAAGATTCCTCCCTCTTGATGAAAACGCCGAACATCCACAGGGCGAAATTTTTATTGGCGCATATATAAATACGTATTCGAATATGTCGCGTATTGTAACCTTTTCATAACAAAATGCAAAATACAAAAAAACGGGGCGCTTCCCCGGAATCCTCCATATAGCGTTATTTCCAGCAAAAACAATCCTCTCGCGAGGGGGTGGCCGGTGGAAGATTTCCCGGGGAGCGGCTTCTGTCTCCCAGGTGGATTTGGTGAAAATCCCTGCATGGGCGAGGGGGCGAGGCCGGAAACCAGCAACCGGCGCGCGCCACAATGGTCAGGACTTGCTGTATGAATATTGTAGTGGCACCCCGCAGAAAGAAGCAAGAGGGAATTTTCGGGGGTATGGGCTGGGTTCTTCTCCCGCTACTCCTTGCCCATTTGATATGAATTTCACCAAAATCCCAGTGCAGTTGCTCAACCAAACGAATCGGGCTACATTCCGGGGAGATGCAGTATCGTCAATACGAGGCGGATGATGGTAAGCGTGCACGACGTAAGTAAATATATCCTGAAAAAAGACGGGCCGATGACTACCTGGAAGCTGCAGAAACTCGTTTATTATTGCCAGGCGTGGTCATTGGTGTGGGACGAGGCTCCGTTGTTCCAGGCGAGAATCGAAGCCTGGGCGAACGGCCCCGTGGTGCCTGAACTGTATCGCTTTCATAAGGGCAAGTTTCGAGTTTCCGATTGGTCGCGCGGGAGAATCGGCAATCTCACGAAGGATGAAAAAGAAACCATAGATGCCGTCCTCGAATACTATGGCGACAAATCTTCCCAATGGCTCAAGAATTTGACCCACCTCGAAGCGCCATGGAAGGATGCCCGAAAAGGCATTCCGCCGGGTGAGCGAAGCAGGACTCCGATTTCTCACGAATCAATGTTTGAATACTACGATAGCCTCTAGTTTCATCATTTCATAGATGGCCAAATCCAAGCGGGTACGCCGGCGGGAACAACCGCCTGCGAAAAAAACACCCAAAACCGCCGAAAATCCAGACTTCGGAGGCTCGAATCCCTCTTGGCAGATTCGCTTCCTTGAAATCCAGGGGCCTTTTGGCTGGGGCGTTCTCGACAGAGAAAAGCTGGAGCAGATCAGGCGAAGGCTTGCGGATTTCGAAACCATGACGTGGAGCGAGATACTTATAAGGGGCAAAAAACGAAATCATACGATTCAAGTCGCGGATCTTCCCGGCAAGAATCAAAGGCGTCTCCAGGAAATCGGCCAAGGCGACGTGGATCAGTTGGTGTCGTTGTCGGTGAGTGGCCGCGAACGCATATTCGGCATTTTAGACAAGGCAGTTTTGCGATTGCTGTGGTGGGACCCCGAACATCAAGTGTATCCGTCCCGCAAGAAAAACACCTGACCAGATTCATCTTGCAACGACTGAAAACTTGATCTAACCCAAAAAGCCGGGGCCTCATGGCCCCGGCCTCTTATATTGGATGGTGCGCCAGGGAAGATTCGAACTCCCGACCTTCTGATCCGTAGTCAGACGCTCTATCCAGCTGAGCTACTGGCGCGCTCTTTCTTTATAGCCCGCAAGACGCGCATCTTGCAAACAAAACGGGGAAACTGCCCCCGCCTTTGGGGGATGTTGAAAAATCCCTGAAAAATGAAGGTTCGACGTGATGGGATTGTAGGGGCGGTTCGCGAACCGCCCCTACGGGCGAATGCGGTATTGTTCGTCATTCCGGCGAAAGCCGGAATGACGGTGAACACTCTTGGTTGGGAGGGATCAAGAAACCCTTTGGGGAACTTATTCAACCGCCTCCTTTAATACACATTATTTTCCCGCGCGCGCTTGAAAACGCACCCGCCTATCCTTTAGACTCCCCCTGCGGTTATAAGAAAACCATACATTTTTCGCGGTTTCGGGGGTTGCGGTCGTGCGCTTCGCCCCATCGCGGCATGGCCCGGAGGATACGCTTCATCATGATGAGTTGGCTGCCGGAGAACATCTCCATCGAAGGAGAGGAAATCGATTTCCTCTTCTACATCTCCTACTACCTGACGGTGGTCGTCTTCATCGGAGTCGCCGTCGCCATGGGGTATTTCATCATCAAATACCGCGCCAAGCCGGGCGTGAAGGCGAAATATACGCACGGCAACAACGTGCTGGAAATTCTCTGGACGGTGATCCCCACCTTCATTCTGCTCGTGTTCATCCTGATGACGCAGACCTCCTGGGCGAAGCTCAAGCTGGCGATTCCCCAGAACCCGCCCGTGCGCGTCGAGGTGACCGGCAAGCAGTTCAACTGGATCGTCCGCTACCCCGGAGACGACGGCAAGTTCGGCACCAAGGACGATCTGGTTCTCGACAACCAGTTGAACGTCCCCGTGAACAAGCAGGTGTTCATCGCGCTTAAGGGGGCGGACGTCATCCACAGCTTCTTCGTCCCCCAGGCCCGCATGAAGCAGGACGTGGTTCCGGGGCGGACGATTCCGCTGTGGTTCACGCCGACCAAGGTGGGCAAGTACGAAATCCCCTGCGCCGAGCTCTGCGGCTTCGGCCACTCCGGCATGAATGGCGAGTTCATCGTCCACTCCGAGGAGGACTACGCGAAGTGGCGCAAGAAGGCGTGGGCGGAGAAAGACAAGTAAACGGCCGTATTCACGAGGGCATGCGCCCTCTTTCATCTTGAACGTGTCGGCGGGAGAATTCGTCCGATAAACCAAACTCACGAAGGATTCAGGAAACCATGAGCGAAACCACGGCAGACGCGCACGGCGCCCACGACCACCACGAAGGTGGGTTCTGGAGCACATACGTCTTCTCGCTGGACCACAAGATGATCGCCAGGCAGTTCCTCTGGCTCGGCCTCATCATGATGGTCGTGGGCGGAATGCTCGCCCTGATCTTCCGCTGGCAGCTCGCCTGGCCGGAAACGCAGGTCTGGGGCTTCGAGTGGATATCGGACGAGAGCGAAGGGATGCCCGAGGGCTACGTCACGCCGAATTTCTACAACATGGCGGTCACCATGCACGCGACGATCATGGTGTTTCTCGTCGTGATGCCGATACTGGTGGGGTGTTTCGGCAACTTCCTCATCCCGCTCATGATCGGGGCGCGCGACATGGCGTTCCCGGTGCTGAACATGCTCTCGTTCTGGGTCGCCGTCCTGGGCGCCGTCATCATGACTGCCGGATTCTTCGTCGAGGGAGGACACGCCGCCGCCGGCTGGACCGGCTATGCGCCGTTATCCACCGTACCGGAATACTCGGGCGTCTTCATGGGGCAGACTTTATGGGCGTTAAGCCTGTTCGTGCTGAGCTTCTCCTCGCTCATGGGCTCGATCAACTACATCACCACGCTCATCAACATGCGCACCGAGGGCATGACCTGGTTCCGGGTGCCCCTCGTCGTGTGGTCCCTGTTCGTCACGGCCATCCTGGGCCTGCTGGCGCTGCCGATCCTGGGCTCCGCCGGCGCGATGATGATCTTCGACCGCGTGTTCGAGACCAACTTCTTCAACCCCGCGAAGGGGGGCGAACCCCTCCTTTGGCAGCACCTGTTCTGGTATTTCGGCCACCCGGAAGTCTACATCCTCATCCTTCCGGGCATGGGCATCGCTTCTGAGTTGCTGCCCGTTTACTGCAGAAAACCGATCTTCGGCTACCGGGCCATGGTGTACGCCATGCTCGCCATCGCCTTCCTGTCGTGGATCGTCTGGGGCCACCACATGTTCCAATCCGGCATGAACCCCGCCCTGGGTTCGGCATTCATGATGACGACGCTCGTCATCGCGATACCATCGGCGATCAAGACCTTCAACTGGCTGGGCACCCTGTGGGGCGGTTCGATCCGCTTCACTGTGCCGATGCTCCACGCGCTGGCCTTCGTCATCCTGTTCGTCATCGGCGGACTGAGCGGCATCTTCATGGCCTCGAACGTGGTGGACATCTACATCCACGACACCTACTTCATCGTGGCGCATTTCCACTACGTCATCTTCGGCGGCAGCGTATTCGCGCTCTTCGGCGGTATACAGCACTGGTTCCCGAAAATGTTCGGTCGCGCGATGGACGAGGCGCTGGGCAAGGTGCACTTCTGGCTCACGTTCATCTTCTTCAACATGGTGTTCTTCCCGATGCACATCCTGGGCGTGGGCGGCCACATGCGGCGCATCTACAACCCCTTGCAGTATGAGTTCTTACAGGGGATGCAGCCGATCAACGTGATGATCACCCTCTCGGCGCTTGCCCTGGGCCTCTCGCAGATTCCCTTCGTCTTCAACTTCTTCGCCACCGTCTTCCGCTGGAACGCGAAGTGGTTCCGGGTGCTCACCCAGGCGGTCTCGGGCCTCGTGGTCGGCTTCATCGGCTACAAGAGCGCGGCGGTGATGTTCGAGGGTCTGATGGAGCCCGAAGCCTCGACGGCCGGGCGCATCGTCGGCACGATCGTCTTTGTCGCCCTCACGGTCTGGATATACCGCTATCTCGAGAAGAACATGGCTCCGCTGGGCGCCGACGCGCCCCAGAACCCCTGGGACGCCAACACCCTCGAATGGGTGGCGCCCACGCCGGCGCCGCACGGGAACTTCGGCCCCACGCTGCCGGTGGTCCGGCGCGGACCTTATGAATACAGCGTCCCCGGCGAGGAGGCGGACTGGGCGCCGCAGACCGAAGCCATCGACCCCAAGTACGCCGAAGCCGGGCACTAGCGCCGCCGTAAAACACCCCGGGAGAGAACGCGCATGGCGCCTGACAGCCATGCCGGCCTTCCCGCCGCGAAAGGGGGAGGCTGGCCCCATCGTTTCGCCCTGCTCACCTGCGTCTTCACCGTCGTGCTCATCCTCGCCGGCGGTCTGGTGACGAGCACGGGTTCGGGCCTCGCCGTGCCCGACTGGCCCACCACGTTCGGCTACAACATGTTCCTCTTCCCGTGGTCGAAGATGGTGGGCGGTGTTTTCATCGAACACTCACACCGCCTGCTCGGCTCGCTGGTGGGGATTCTCACCATCCTGACGGCCGCCGCCGTCTGGAAAACCGATGAGCGCAAATGGATGCGCCGGCTGGGCGCGTTCGCGGTCGGCCTGGTGATTTTGCAGGGCGTGCTCGGCGGCATGCGGGTGGTGCTCATCAAGCTCAACTTGGCCATCGTCCACGCCTGCGTCGCGCAAATTTTCTTCGCACTCATGGTGAGCCTGGCGCTCTTCACCTCACGCGGCTGGCAGGAAGATGCGGGCGGCATGGACGACAGACGACTGGCGAGGCTCGCCCTCATCACAGTGCTGCTGCTCTACGTCCAGATCATTTTCGGCGCGGTGCTGCGCCATACGGGCGCGAGGCTCGACGCCCACCTGCTCTTCGCCGCGCTGAGCAGCATCCACGTCATCCTTCTCTCTTGCAAGATACTGAAGCTGCCGAGCCCGGGGTCGCTTGCGAAAGAGGCGAACTTCCTGTGGGTCTTGCTGCTCGTCCAGCTCGCGCTCGGCTTCGCCTCCTGGATCGGCAAGTACGCCGCCATGGGCGAGTCCTTCACCCCCGGATTCATCATCGGGATTACCTCTGCGCACGTCGTGGTGGGGGCGATGCTCTTCGCGGCCTCGCTCGTCGTGGCGCTTCGCCTGAATAAAGGCGGCCCCTTCTCCTTCAAGACTACCGAAGCGCCCGTCGCGGCGGGAGGCGCGCGCGCATGACGGACTTCCGCACCGACGCGATGGGTCTCGACGCCGCCAGAAGACGGGCGGTGGATTACATCGAACTCACGAAACCGCGCATCCTGCCGATGGTGCTGGTCGTCACCGCCGCGGGCTTCTACCTCGCCTCGGGCGCAGGGCTCGACATCCTGCTGCTCATCCACACGCTCATCGGCTCGGCCCTGGCGACGGGCGGGGCGCTGGCGCTCAACCAGGCGTCCGAGGAGGACCTCGACGCCCGGATGATCCGCACCCAGAAACGCCCGCTGCCCGATGGACGACTCCTCAAGTTCGACGCGCTCCTGTTCGGCTCGGCCGTCATGCTCACGGGCGTGGCCTATCTGGCCGTTTTCGTGAACCCCTTCACGGCGCTGCTCATCGCGGCCACGGGGGGGCTGTATTTGTTCTTATATACGCCGCTCAAGCGCACGACCTCGTTCAATAGCGTAGTGGGCGCGGTTCCGGGCGCCATGCCGCCGGTCATCGGCTGGGCGGCGGCGACGGGCGCGCTCTCCATCGAGGCGTTCGTGGTGTTCTGCATCATGTTCCTCTGGCAGATCCCCCACGCGCTGGCGATCGCCGTGATGTACCGGGAGGATTTCGCGCGGGCGGACATCAAGCTCCTGCCCGTCGAGGACCCCGGCGGCGCGAGCACGGGCAGGCAGGTCGTCTCCTATTGCACGGCGCTCATTCCCGCGGGCATGGCGCCGGCCCTGCTCGGCATGGCCGGTCCTCTTTATTTCGTGATCTCCACCATCCTGGGTCTCGCCTATCTCGGCTACGGCATACACATGGCCAGGGAGAAAGGCCCCGCATCCGCGAGGCGTCTGTTCTACTACTCGCTGATTTACCTGCCGGCGCTCCTGCTGGCGATGATCTTCGGATGAGGACGCCGATGGACAAGCCGCAGACCAGGAGCAGGATCCGGCTCACCGGGATTTTGCTTTTTCTCTTCATCGTGTGTCTGGCCGCGTTCGCGTGGACCGTGGCCATCATCAAGAACTAGGCGGGAGGGGTCTCGTTGAATCCGGTACTCGAAGCGCCGCCGAAAGAAAAACGGGAGCGATGGGAAGGCGCGCCCCCTCCGCCTCCGCCGGAGCCGCCCGACGGCAACGGGGGAAACGGAAACGGGGGAGGAGACGACTCCCGGGATTCCTCCCCTTCCGGGAAACCCCTACTCGGAAACACCCAGCTCGCCATGCTGGTCCTGATCGCGGCCGAAATCATGTTCTTCTCCGGCCTGATAGGGGCCTTCCTGGTCTTCCGCTTCAGCGGCAAGCCCTGGCCGCCGCCCTTTCAGCCGCGCCTGCCGGTGGAAGTCACCGCCGTCAACACTCTCTTCCTTCTACTGAGCAGCTACACGATGGTCCGCGCGCAGCTTGCGCTCAAGAAAGGCGACGCGAAGGCCCTGCCGCGCCTGCTCACGGTCACGGGCGTTCTGGGCGTCGTCTTTCTCGCCATCCAGGGCTACGAGTGGGTGCGGCTGGTGAATTTCGGGCTCACCGCGTCGGCGAACGTCTACGGCTCGCTCTTCTACACCATCATCGGTACGCACGGGTTCCACGTGCTGAGCGCGGTCGTCTGGCTGGTGGCGGTTCTGGTTCGCGCGCATCTGGGGAAATACTCCGCCCGCAACCCGAACGGCGTCGTCGCATGCGCGATGTACTGGCATCTCGTGGTGGGGCTTTGGCCGATTCTGTTCTATCTGGTCTACCTGCTCTAATGTCGCAGGATGCGCTGAAAACGTTGACACTTTCTTCAGGCGGGTGGCATACTCGCGGGAAGGAGATTCAGGTGAAACCAGTCGTTGCCATTCTCATCGCTACAGCATTGGGTGTCGTCCTGTCTGCACAGGATTACGCCTTCGCCTGCGCGGTGTGCGGCGTGGACTCGGAGCCGGGTTTCCTCTGGAGCATGGGTTTTCTGATCAGCATGCCGTTCGTGATCGCCACGGTTACGGGCGGATATTTCGTATACAATTCCCGGCGCGCGAAGCGAGAGCCGGCGAACAAAAACATTTTTTCCGAATAAGAAGGAGAAGGCGCAGTGAGTGAAGCCGCCGCCGTGGATCACGCCCACGGAGTGGAACCAGCGGAAACGCCGCTTACCCCCGAAAGCTGGGGCAAGCTGGGGATGTGGGTATTTCTGGCGGGCGACGCCATGTCGTTCGGAACCCTGTTGGCGGGCTACGCCATCCTGCGGGGCATCAGCGAGAACTGGCCGGTGCCCACCGAGATACTGGGCATTTCGCTCACCGCCTTCATGACGTTTCTGCTCATATGCAGCAGCGTGACGATGGTGAAGGGCCTGGACGCCATCAAGAGAGGCGATCAGGAGGGGCTGGTCAAATACATGTGGCTCACCGTAGGCGGCGGCCTCATCTTCCTGGGACTGCAGGCCTATGAGTGGACCCACCTGATCAACCTGGGGTTGGGTCTTGCCGAAAACGAATGGGGCGACAGCCTCTTCGGCACGACCTTCTACATCATCACGGGGTTCCACGGCATGCACGTGACCGGCGGCGTCATCTATCTGGCCGTCATCGCAATGCGTGGCAAGAAGGGCGTTTATTCGGCGACGAACTGGAACGAGGTGGAAATCGCGGGCCTCTACTGGCACTTTGTGGACCTCGTCTGGATTCTCGTCTTCACGTTCATCTATCTTCTGTAACCATCTCGGGCGCGTCCCCGGCGCGCCCGTTCGTTCGAGGGAGAGCACATACATCATGGCGAGCGACAGCCACGCGCAGCACGACGATCATCACGTGAACTACATGGCCATCTTCTGGTGGCTCCTGGCGCTCACGATACTCGAGGTCCTGGCGGGCATCCCCCAGGCGAGCCCGGCCTATCCGCAACTCCTGAAGGGGGCGCTCCTCGTCATCATGGCCGTGGCCAAGGCGGCGCTCGTGGGGCTTTACTTCATGCACTTGCGGTTCGAGAAACTGACGCTGGGCTTCATCGCCATGATACCGCTCGTCCTGTGCGTGTTCGTCGTGCTGATGGTGCTGCCGGATTTCTAGGCCGCTCCCCCTCGCCGCCTGACGTTTCAAAACCAGAAAATTCATGTCGCTTCGAGATCTGCCCACCCTGAACGCCTTGTTGAACACGACGAGCGCGATCCTGCTCATGGCGGGGGTGCGGCAAATCTACGCCAAGAACGTGGAAGTCCATAAACGCCTGATGGTGAGCGCGTTCCTCGTCTCCACCCTGTTCCTCGTCTCCTATCTCGTCTATCACTTCAACGTGGGCTCGGTGGGCTTCGAAGGCCAAGGCTGGATTCGCAAGGTCTATTTCTTCATCCTCATCACGCATTCGGCCCTGGCCGTCTTGGTGCCGCCCATGGCGATCATCACCCTCTACCGGGCGTGGCGGGGGGATTTCGAGCGGCACCGCCGCATCGCCCGCTGGACGTACCCCATCTGGCTCTACGTTTCCTGGACGGGCGTCATGGTCTATCTGCTCCTCTACGTCTTCTACCCGAAGGCATGAGAGAACTCCTGCGCGCCCTGAGACGCGGGTGCGCCCTGATGTGTCCAAGATGCCCTGAACCCCTCTTCACGGGGCCGTTCCGCATGCACGAGCGATGCCCGGGCTGCGGCTACCTCATCGAGCGTGAACAGGGCTATTTCGTCGGCGCCATCTACGTCAACTACGCCGTCACGGTCGTCATCTGCCTGGGCGGCTATCTGCTCACCGAAATCTTCATCGCGCCGGGCCTCACGGCGCAGCTCATCGTCTGGGGTGGGCTTTGCATCCTGATTCCGCTATTCTCGTTTCGCTACTCCCGCGCCATCTGGCTGAACGCGGACCATTACTTCAGCCGGAAATTCTCACCCGAAGACGATGGGGACCTACCGAAGTGAACCCGAGCCCCGCCCTCGCCGTCCAAGGCGTCACCCACCGCTACGGCAGCCGCGTCGCGCTCACCGACGTTCGCTTCGAGGTTTCAGAGGGCGAGATATTCGCGCTCCTGGGCCCGAACGGGGGCGGCAAGACGACTCTCTTCCGCATCATCACCACCCTGATGCGCCCCACTTCGGGCGACGCCCGGGTCTTCGGCCATTCGGTGCGCGACGCGCCCCACGCGGTGCGCAGGAAAATCGGCGTCGTCTTCCAGCAGCCCGGCCTGGACCCCAAGCTAACCGTGTTCGAGAACATGATCCACCACGGCAGGCTCCACGGCATGCGCGGGAGCGCGCTGCGAAGCGCGGCCGACGCGCTCCTCGCGCAATTCGGAATCAGCGACAGGAAAAAGGATTACGTCGAGACGCTCTCCGGCGGGCTTCAGCGCCGGGCCGAACTCGCCAAGGCGCTCCTGCCCCGGCCCGAGATACTGTTTCTCGATGAACCCAGCACGGGGCTGGATCCGGGGGCCAGAATCGATTTCAGAAACGAACTCAAGCGCCTGCGAAACGAGACGAACACCACGGTCGTGCTCACCACGCACTTCATCGAGGAGGCCGACCACGCGGACCGCGTCGGCGTCATCCACGAGGGGGACCTCGTCGCCATCGGCGCGCCCGACGCGCTCAAAAAGGAAGTGGGCGGCGAGGTGCTGACCATCGAGGCGCAAGAACCGGACGTCCTGCGTACGAAACTGGAGGAGATGTTCTCCTGTGAGGTGCGGAGCGTGGACGGCTCCCTGCGCGCCGAGATGAGCGACGCGCACGCCGCCATCCCCAGGATCGCGGAAGCCTTCCCCGGCGAGGTGCGCTCCATCACCCTGGGCAAGCCCACGCTCGAGGACGTGTTCATCAACCGGACGGGAAAACGCTTTATCGACGCGGACGAGAACCTCCCCGAGGCGCGGAAGTCATGACACCGTATCTGCTTTGCACGGGAACGATATGGCAGCGCGAGATCGTGCGCTTCGCCCGCCAGCGCAGCCGCATTATCGGCGCGTTCGGCCAGCCCGTCCTGTTCTGGCTGCTGCTGGGCAGCGGCTTCGGGCGGAACTTCCGCTACGCGGGCGGCGGCGGGGAGGGCTACCTGGAATACTTCTACCCGGGCATCATCGCGATGGTGGTGCTCTTCACGGCCATCTTCTCGACCTTCGCCGTGGTGGACGATCGGAAGGCCCGCTTCTTACAGGGCGTGCTCGCAGCCCCCGTCCCACGCTCGGCCATCGTGCTGGGCCAGGTGACGGGCGGGGCTACCCTCGCGCTGTTGCAAGGCGTCCTCCTGCTCGTCGCCACGCCGCTGGCGGGCGTTCCGCTCACACTCGAAGCCGCCCTCGCCTCGGTGCTGGTGATGGGCCTGATCGGCTTCGCGCTGACCGCCCTCGGCCTCCTGCTCGCCTGGCGGATAGAATCCACCCAGGGGTTCCACTCCATCATGAACCTGCTGCTCATCCCCCTGTGGCTGCTCTCGGGCGCGGTGTTCCCGCTTGCGGGCGCGCACCCGCTCATCGGCCTCATCATGCAGGTGAACCCGCTCACCTACGGCGTGGCGGCTCTGCGGCGGACGCTCTACCTGAGCGCGCCCGAGGCCGTGGCCAACCTGCCGGGGCTGTGGCTTTCGGTGCTCGTCATGATCGCCTTCGGCGGGGTGTGCTTCTTGCTCGCGGTGCGGACCGCCGAGCGAAGCGAGGGGTGAGTTCCGGCGGAAGAGGTTGGAGACGGAGGGGGGTGTTGAATAACCCCTACGGATTAGCTGTCTTGAAAATACTCTTGTTGACAAGAAATCACTCCCTCTTGAGAGTTGTTGAAAAACCCCTCGTCGAGGCGCGTCGCTTTTACCCCCCTGTTAAGGGGGGGTAGGGGGGTTGGTTTTCAAGCCGAGTGAGGGCGAGTGAAGCACGATTCCCTGCGAGCCCCTTATCCCTCCTTGCCAGGAACCCCCCAACCCCCCTTGTCAGGGGGGCTTTTTTAACAACCCCGAAGGCGCCGCATCGTCATCGATGTGGTTTATGTCCGGCGAAAATCCTCAGCGCAGCTCGTTCACGAATCTCGTCACGTTCTCGAGCGCCTCGCCCCGGATGTGGGGCAGGGCGGGCATCCTGTTCCGGCCCCGGCGGACGACCTCCTTGATATAGGCGGGAGGAAGCGCGCGGCCGCGCAGGGGATTTCCCAGTTCACGCCTGCCTTCGCCGCGCTCCCCGTGGCAGGCGGCGCAGGTCTGCGCGTAAAGCGCCGCGCCGTCGCCCGTTGTCAGGATCGCTTCTTCCTGCCTGGGGTTCTGGAACATCAGCAGAAAAACGACGAGCGCGCCGCCCAGGACGACGAACGCGGCGACGACCCACTTGTCCAAACTGAGGATGTCCCTACGCTTTATTCGTTCAGGGGGAGCGGCCTGTGGAGGAACGTCCGCGCGTCGGCCCCCTCGTAGTCCGATACCAGGTGCCCGTTTCCCTCCAGCTGGTACTTGTAGGTTACGAGGCCTTCGAGGCCGACCGGGCCGCGCGCGTGAATCTTGTCCGTGGCGATTCCCACCTCCGCGCCGAAGCCGTAGCGGAAGCCGTCCGCCAGGCGCGGGGAGGCGTTCCACATGACGCTGGCGGCGTCCACTCTCGCGAGGAACGTCCGCGCCGCTGCCTCGTCCTTTGTGACGATGGCGTCGGTGTGGCGCGAGCCGTAGCGGTTGATGTGATCGACGGCCTCCGCGAGCGATTCCACCACCCGGACGGAGAGGATCAAGTCCAGATACTCCGTGCCCCAGTCCTCTTCGGTTGCCGCGCCCGCGCTCGCAAGAATCGCCCGCGTGGCGTCGCAGCCCCGGATGGCGACCCCTTTCTCCGCGAGCGCCTCGGCGGCCAGCGGGAGGAACTCGCCCGCTTTTTTCTCGTGCACCAGCAGCGTCTCGATGGCGTTGCAGACGGCGGGGTACTGCGTCTTGGCGTCGAACGTCAGGCGCACGGCCATCGCCGTATCCGCCGCCTCGTCCACGTAGAGGTGGCAGATGCCGTCCGCGTGTCCGAGCACCGGGATGTTCGAGTGCTCCTTGATGTAGCGGACGAACTCGTTGCTCCCGCGCGGGATGAGCAGGTCGACCGCATCGTCGCGCGAGAGGAGCGCCTGCACGTCCTCGCGGGCCTCGACGAGCTGGAGCGCGTCGGCGGGAACCTCGCCCGTCGACGAGGCGGCATCCCTTAAAAGCTCGGACATCAGGCGGTTCGTGTGCGCGGCCTCACGCCCCCCTTTCAGGATGGCGGCGTTGCCGGATTTGAGACATAGCGAGGCGATCTGCACGAGCGCGTCGGGCCGGGATTCGAACACGGCGGCGACCACGCCCAGGGGGCAGGTGACCCGCCTGAGCGTCAATTCCTCATCGAGCAGCGTCGCCATGCGCGCCACGCCCAGGGGATCGGGCAGTTCGGCCACCGCGCGCACGCCTTCGGCTATCTGCGCCACCTTGCGCTCGTTGAGCTCAAGCCGTCTCAGCAAAGGCTCGGACATCTCCCCGCTCGCGACGAGCGGTTCCGCCGCGGCGGTGTCTTGCGCGTTCGCTTCCAGAATCCGCACCGCGTTCCCGTCAATCGCGTCCGCCATGGCGGCGAGCGCGCGGTTCCGCGCCTCGTTCGTGAGGGGCGCCAGCGCGAGCGCGGCGCTTCTCGCTGCCAGGCATATGGCGTCGATGTCGCTCAAATCGAGTCTCCTCCATCCGTTCCTGAAAACCGGCTGTGGATTATAGGCCGGGGCGAAACCACCGGCAAACGATTCATCCCTTTTTCTTCTTATGCTCCCGATAACGCCGCTCGACGTAATCGACGATGAGGGGCGCCACGTCGGGTCCGCCGGCGCGCTCCACGCCCTCGAAGCCGGGCGCGGCGTTCACCTCCAGGACCAGCGGGCCTCTTTTCGTCTCGAGCAGGTCCACGCCCGAAATTTCCAGCCCGCACAACTTCGCGGCGCTTACGGCGAGTTCCGAAACCCGCCGGGTGGGCGTGATGATTCGCATCGAGCCGCCGCGATGGAGGTTCGTGCGAAATTCATCCCGCGAGGCGCGCCTTCTCACGGCGGCCGCCACTTCGCCGCCCACGACGATGACGCGCAAATCCCCCCGCCTGGCTTCCTCGACGTATTCCTGGACGATGGCGTCGCGCTGTAAGTTCCACATCACCTCGGAGATGGCCTGCGCTTCCACGACGTCGCGGGCGCGCATGACGCCCTTGCCCTGCGTGCCGCGCGGCAGCTTCATGACGACGGGCGCGCCGCCCACGCCCTCGAGCGCCGCGCGCAGATACGCCGGGTCGGGCGCGAACGAAGTCTTCGGCACCGGGAGTCCGTTTTGCGCCAGAAGCTGGAGCGTGCGGAGCTTGTCCCGCGCTGTCTCTATCGCGCGCGAGCCGTTGACGACCAGCGCGCCGGACGCTTCGAGGTGGCGGATGAGCGCGAGGGAATGCTCGGATATGTTCGCCCCCAGGCGCGGAAGATATACGTCCGCCCCCGCGAAGGGCTTGCCCCGGAACTCGAGCGATATTTCCCCCGCGCCCAGCTTCAGCAGGAACCGGTACGGGTCCAGCACGCGCACCCGGTGCTTTCTGCGCCTGGCGGCCTCGGAGATTCTCCGCACGCCGTGCAGCGTCTTGTCCCGACACAGGATTCCGATTCTCAATCCCCGCTCCTCGCGCGAATCATGGATGAAGCGGGATTCTACCATCCGGGCGATGGCTTCGGAACGACTCTGGATATGAAAAGTGAGGATTCCCCGCCCGGCGGCCCTTTGCCGGATGGCGTGGGCCACCGAGGGGGAGGTATGTGGGGCGCGGCCCAGTGGTTGGGCCACGGCAGGATTTTCTATGCGGCTCTCTGGAGAGCCTCTTGGTGTTTCGCCCCTTCCTGAACCAGCAGGACGTGGGCTTTCACTTTCTTCGCGAGACGAGGGGCGATGTGCGACAGCCCGATGCGCCGCCTCAGCCATCCGCCCTCGCCGGCGCCCAGGAGAACGAGGTCGGCGTCCAGTTTCTCGGCTCTCTCGATCACCTCATGCAGCGGAGCGCCGTTCGTCACGGAAACCTCGACGCGCAGCCCCCGGGCTTCCAGCTTGCGGCGCAGGGGCTGGAGATACGCTTCGCCCGAGCGCTTGCGCGCATCGTGAATCTGATCGGCGTAGGTCGTGTAGCCTTCCAGCTGCCTCGACTGCATGACGCCGTTTTCCACCAGTTGCAGATGAACGACTTCGGGGTTCATCGAGAGGTGAACCACCTCATGGGCGGCGGCTTCCGCCTCTTCCGAACCATCCAGGGGAATCAGTATCCGCTCATACATAATTTCTCTCCGTTTCCCGAATTCCTGAGCCATGTTTCTAGGCGGCCTTCCGCAATTCCGATTGGGGGTCGATGGCGTCCAGCAGTTTCGTTTCGACGAGGGCCATCCTGTCGTCCTTCGTCTGCGCTGCTTTCGCCGGAGCGTGATGGATGATGCTGGAGGTCATGAACCACCAAATCGCGGCGAATGCGAACAAAACAGGAAGCCCCGCCATCGCGTACATCTTGAGAAATTCCATCTCACGCCTCCTTTCCCTCATACTGCGGTACTCAGGAAACACCTTTGTCTATAATATAAGCAAGATACGTGCCAAAATATGGAAATCTCACGAACCATTAAACTTACAAGGCTTTATCAAGTGATATGCACGGTGAGAAGGGGTCAGAGAAAGCCCCCAGAAATACGATATATCGTAATTCTACGATTTATCGCTGACTTTTTGTCGTGTTTTTCGTCCGAAAAACAAGAGAGGAGAAACTATGCGAAAGTGAAGAGTGGATGGCCGGGAGATGGTTATCTATAAGAACCGAACGGAGGAATTGTTGAAAAATCCCTTGCGGGTCGGGCCGAACCACTCCCTCCTTGAGGGGGTTGTGTAGGTCGGACATATATGTCCGACATATTTGCGGCCCATGACGGGCGGCGAAAAAGGCCGGGTCGCATGTATACGACCCCTACAAACCCCTCTCATCCTTAGTAGTTTGTAGGGACAGGCCTCCGTGCCTGTCCATGCGAAGCGCAACCACGGGAAGGGACATATTCTATACGGGAAGACACGCGGGTCCTCCCCTACGAAGACCCCATGATTGTTGTAGTGACAGCCCCTCCTCGGGGCTGTCCCACAGGTCCGCGACCTCGGACAGACACAGGGGGCCTGTCCACTACGGGATGATGGTGACCAACGCGTCAGGACAGGCACGGAGGCCTGTCCCTACGGACCCTCCCCGGTCGACCCCATACGCCGAATCACGGAATCAGGGCTTATTCAGCCCCCTTCAGGCGGCTGTAGAAATAGCCCGCGCACAGGCCCAGAACGACCCAGAAGGCGGCCGAGGCCAGGAGCGCCGTGAGGATGAACTTCTCGAGAAGCGCCCGTGGAACCAGTCCGCCGCCCGCTTCGGGGTGGGGGGCGCCGATGACGTGCGGGGAGATGAGGAGGACGACGCCCAGCGCCTTGAAAACCGCCCCCGGCTTGAAGGCCAGGAGAGCGAGGCCCGCCGCCGTGGCCGCGGCGGTGATTATCCACCAGAGCTGCCTGTGCGGCAGGGAGGCCGCGTCGACGCCGGGGAGTTCGGGCGGCAGGCCCACCGCCGGCG
>WTGD01000434.1 GCA_011523725.1 Nitrospinota bacterium | reverse complement strand
TGTAAGTGGCGCTCCCTCCTCGGGAGCGCCCCACGCATATATGTCTGACCTACAAAACCACCCCTCCAACTTCCCTTGCCGCCAGGGCCTTTTTCAGCAACCCCGCGTCCGTATCCCTCCGCCGCTACATGCTCACGCCCGTCATGTCCGCACGCGGCGACGTGGGGTTGCGCCGCTCCAGCTCGCGGACGATTTCCCTGCTCTCCTCATCCATCTTGTCCGGCAGCAAGACCTGAACCCTGACGATCAAATCGCCCTTGCCGGAACCCTTGAGCCTGGGCGCCCCCTTGCCCGAAAGCCGGAACACCTGGCCGTTCTGGGTCGAGGGGGGAATCGTCATCTTCATCGCCCCCTCGAAGGTGTTGATCTCCACGCGCGCGCCCAGGAGCGCCTCGCCGAGGCTGACGGGAAGATTGAGATACAGGTTGTCCCCTTTCCGCTCGAAGAAGGGGTGTTCGCGCACCTTCGTGACGATGAAGAGGTCCCCCTGCGGCCCGCCGTTCAGGGAGACTTCTCCCTTGCCCGCCAGGCGGATGCGCGAGCCGTTCGAGACGCCGGGCGGTATCTTCACCTGGATGCGCTCCGTCGTGTGCTGGATTTTCCCGTTCTCGTTCGTGGTCTTGGGCACGGTGATGGTGGTGTTGAGTCCCTTCAGGGAATCGTCGAAGCCGATCTCCATCGAGTAGTTCACGTCCTGGCCCTTCCTCGGGGCCTGGGGCTGCGCGTGAAAGCCGCCTCTCGCAGCGCCGCCGCGCGCGCCACCGAAGATTCCGCCGAAAATATCGCCCAGGCCGAATTCGCGCAGAATGTCCTCCATGCCGGGCGGGGCGCCCCCGCCCCAGGGGCTGCCCCCGCCGAAGGCGGCATGCCCCATGGCGTCGTATTTTCTGCGCTTCTCGGGGTCCGAGAGGACGGCGTAGGCCTCGCTGATCTCCTTGAAGCGCTCCTCGGCCCTCGCGTCCCCCGGGTTGACGTCGGGGTGATACGTCCGCGCCAGCTTCTTGAAGGCGCGCTTCAGTTCCGCTTCCGAGGCGCTCCGGTCGATTCCCAGCACCTCGTAATAATCACGCTTGGCCATACCTTCCTCATCCGGGCAGGACGCTTAAGACTTGTCCTTGTCCACTTCCTCGAACTCCGCATCCACCACGTCGCCCGCGGCCGCGCCGTTCGCGCCGCCGCCTGCTTCCGTGGCGCCGGTTGCGCCGGCGCCATCGGCCTGACTCGCCTGTTCGTACATCGCCTGCGCGAGCTTGTGCGATGCCGCCTCGAGCTTCGTCTGCGCTTCTGTGATCTCCTCCACCGTCGCGTCCTCTTTCGCGAGAACCGCCCGGAGCGCGGCGATGGCGTCTTCGATTTCCTTCTTGTCCTCGGCAGAAACCTTATCCTCGTTCTCGCTGAGCATCTTCTCCGTGCCGTACGCCATGCTGTCGGCCGTGTTCCTCGCCTCGACGGCCTCGCGGCGTTTCTTGTCTTCTTCGGCGTGCTCGTCCGCATCGGCCACCATGTTGTTGATCTCCTCCTCGGAGAGGCCGCTCGAACTCGTGATGGTGATCGCCTGCTCCTTGCTGGTGCCCAGATCCTTGGCGGAGACGTTCACGATGCCGTTGGCGTCGATGTCGAACGTCACCTCGATCTGGGGAACGCCCCGAGGCGCGGCGGGGATGCCGACGAGATGGAACTTGCCGAGCGATCGGTTGCCCGCCGCCATCTCGCGCTCGCCCTGAAGGACGTGCACCTCGACCGAGGGCTGGTTGTCCGCAGCCGTCGAGAAGGTCTCGCTCTTCTTGACCGGTATCGTCGTGTTGCGCTCGATGAGCTTGGTGGACACGCCGCCGAGCGTTTCGATGCCCAGCGAGAGCGGGGTGACGTCCAGCAGCAGAACGTCCTTGACGTCTCCGGCGAGTACGCCGCCCTGCACGCCCGCGCCGATCGCCACGACCTCATCGGGGTTCACGCCCTTGTGGGGCTCTTTTCCGAAGAATTTCTCCACCGTCTCCTGCACGAGCGGCATCCGCGTGGAGCCGCCCACGAGTACCACCTCGTCGATGTCGCCGGGCTGGACCTTGGCGTCATCGAGCGCGCGCCGGCAGGGAGCCAGCGTCTTCTCCACCAGATCGCCCGTCAGCTGCTCGAGTTTCGCGCGCGTGAGCTTCAGGTTCAGGTGCTTGGGACCCGAGGCGTCCGCCGTGATGAAGGGCAGGTTGATGGTCGTCTCCATCGAGCTCGAAAGCTCGATCTTCGCCTTCTCGGACTCCTCGCGCAGGCGCTGGAGCGCCATGGGGTCACCCGAGATGTCGATTCCCTGATCCTTCTTGAACTCCTCGGCCATCCACTCGATGATCCGGTGGTCGATGTTGTCGCCGCCCAGGTGCGTATCGCCGTTCGTGGCCTTCACCTCGACCACGTTGTCCCCCACTTCGAGGATCGAGATGTCGAACGTGCCGCCGCCGAAGTCGTACACCGCGATGGTCTGGTCCGCCTTCTTGTCGAGTCCGTAGGCGAGGGCGGCGGCCGTGGGCTCGTTGATGATGCGCTGGACGTTGAGACCGGCGATTTTGCCGGCGTCCTTCGTCGCCTGGCGCTGGCTGTCGTTGAAATACGCGGGCACCGTGATGACCGCCTCGGTCACCTTCTCGCCCAGGTAGTCCTCCGCGGCCTGTTTGAGCTTTTGCAGCACGCTCGCCGATATCTCGGGCGGGGCGTGCTCCTTGCCGTCGATCTGGATGCGCGCATCGCCGCTGTCCGACTTCACGACCTCATACGGCACGATGGTGACTTCCTCGGGCACCTCGGCGAAACGCCTGCCCATGAAGCGTTTTGCGGAATAGATGGTCCTGGTCGGGTTGGTCACCGCCTGGCGCTTGGCCACGAGGCCGACGAGTTTTTCCCCGTCGTCGGTGAACGCCACGACGCTGGGCGTCGTGCGGTTGCCCTCCTGGTTGGCGATGACGGTGGGCTGCCCACCCTCCATGACGGAGACGACCGAGTTGGTGGTGCCCAAATCAATTCCGATTACCTTCGACATCAATCTTTCTCCTTATCGGGATATGCAATCAAAATTTCTCAACTGAATTCCAGGTCTGTTCGTTTCCAGGGACGCGGAGTGGAAACGTCCGACCGCATCCGAATTGTTGAAAAAGCCAATGTGTTTGCGTGTAGGTCGGACATATATGTCCGACATACATGCGACCCGGCCTTTTCCCGCCTCCCGGTCATGGGCCGCATATATGCGGCCCCTACAGAACCGAACCCTCCTTCCGCGGGTTTTTCTGCAACCCCGCATCCGGGAGCATTCATGTCTTCACCGCTTCCGCTTCCATGAGGACGGCGAAGGCGAGCGCATCCGTCCCCTCCGCGTGGTCCGCCTCCACGGTTTCACCGGCTTCAAACTCTCCGGCGAGCAGCTTCCTGCCGAGCGGATTCAGGACGTAAGTCTGAATCGCCCGCTTGAGCGGCCGCGCCCCGAAGACGGGGTCATAGCCGCGCTCGGCCAGGAAGCTCCTGGCGGCGTCCGTGAGACGCAGCTTGATCTTCTGCGCTTCCAGGCGTTTTTCGAGTTCCCGCAGCTGAATCTCCACGATCTCGCCGATCTGCTCTTTCGTAAGGGCGCGGAAGACGATGATCTCGTCCACCCGGTTCAGGAACTCGGGCCGGAAAACCCGGCGAAGCGCCGCGAGCAATCCTTCGGATTGATCGACCTCCTGGATACCGCCCCCATTAAAGCCGATCTCGTTTCGCGAGAGCTCCTCGGTGCCCACGTTGCTCGTCATGATGATGACGGTGTTGCGGAAATCGACCGTGCGGCCGTGTCCGTCCGTGAGCCTTCCCTCATCGAGCAGTTGCAGGAGCAGGTTGAAGGTCTCGGGGTGCGCCTTTTCGATCTCATCGAGCAAAAGCACCGAATAGGGTTTTCTCCGGACGGCTTCTGTGAGCTGTCCGCCTTCTTCGTAACCGACGTATCCGGGAGGAGCGCCGATGAGCCTGGCCACGGCGTGTTTCTCCATGTATTCGCTCATGTCCACGCGAACCATCGCCGACTCGTCGTCGAACAGGAACTCCGCGAGCGCGCGGGCGAGTTCGGTCTTGCCCACGCCGGTGGGACCCAGGAAGATGAACGAGCCGACGGGGCGGTTCTCGTCCATGATGCCCGCCCGGGCGCGGCGTACGGCCTCGGAGAGGGCCTCCACCGCCCTGTCCTGGCCCACGACGCGCTTGTGGATGTTCTCCTCCATGCGCAGGAGCTTCTCCCGCTCCGTCTCGAGGAGCCTGCTCACGTTGATGCCCGTCCAGCGGCTCACGACGGCGGCCACGTCGTCCTCGG
>WTGD01000345.1 GCA_011523725.1 Nitrospinota bacterium | reverse complement strand
CCGTTGAGTTTGATGTAAGGGGATTTATCCTCAAAGGAGTTTTTTTCTCAAGAACCAGATTTTTGAATCGAGGAGATTTTATGTCTCAGGAAAATTTCAGAACGGCCCTCGTGGGCCTCGGGTGGTGGGCGACGCCGATAGGCGACGCCCTCCGCAGAAGCGAGAAGATAGACTTGATCGCCTGCTATACGCGCAATGAGGAAAAGCGCGCCTCCTTCGCGGAGGAGCATGGGTGCGAAGCGGCGGCGAGCTATGAGGCGGTACTGGAGAATCCCGACGTGGAGGGGGTCCTGCTCACCACGCCCAACAAGGTGCATGCCGCCCAGATCATGGCCGCGCTCGAGGCGGGCAAGCACGTCTGGGTGGAGAAGCCGGTAACGAACGTGCTTGCCGAGGCGCCCGAGGTGCTGGAAGCCTGGCGAGCGTCCGGCAAGACGCTGGCGGTAGGGCATTGCTACCGGCGCGCGGCGGGGCACCGGAAAATCCATGCGCTGATAGAAGACGGCGCCATCGGCCAGCCGCTTTGGGCGGAGGCCGTGTTCTCGAACCACATGGGGCAGTTCTTCACCCCGGACAGGTGGCGCTATTTCAGAGACGAGTGCCCGGGCGGCCCCTTGATGCAGATGGGGATCCACCACTGCGACACGCTGAACTACCTGCTGGGCGATCCCGTGAGCGTTACGGGCGTGCATAAAAAGCTGGCCACGCCGGCCGAGATAGACGACGTGACGATGACGATCACCGAGCACGAAGGCGGCCCCGTATCGACCCTGATGACGAGTTTCGTGACGCCGGGCGTATTCACGCTCAAGCTGCACGGGACCGATGCGGTGGTCTCTCTCGAGATGGTTCGCGAAAACATCACCCTGGCCCACCGGACGAACGAGGAGACGACACTGGCGATTCAAAAGGCGGGCGAAGCCGGCTGGACGGACGTGCCCGTGCCCGAGATGGCGGACATGATAATTGATGAGGTGGAGGAATTCGCCGATTGCGCGCGCACGGGGGCTGCGCCGGAAACCGGCCCCCGCGAGGCCGTCCATGCGCTCGCGCTGGTGGAGGGTTCGTGCCGCTCGGCGGAAGAGGGAAGAAAGATACAGTTGACGGAACTTCTGGAAGGCATCGACGTCTAGGACTGCCGGGTTTCTGTAAGCGCCGAAGAAGATTTTGTTGGTGGGCCGTACTGGATTTGAACCAGTGACTTCTGCCGTGTGAAGGCAGCGCTCTGCCACTGAGCTAACGGCCCAGGATTTTGCGTTTATCATAGGCCCCGAATGGGGTCAAGAACGGGGTTGTTGAAATAGTCCCTGAGAGGGAAAGGCAACCCCCTTGAAAGGGAAACCCCATAAAGGCAACCCCCCCTACCCCCTTGACAGGGTCAAAACCGACCGAAGAGGGAGGTTTTGCGAGCCGATGTGTTTCTCGTCAATGGCTTATGCAAACGCTCGTTCCTCACTCGCGTTTGACCCCTGTCAAGGGGTTGTTGAAAAACCCCTGAAGCGGTGTGGGTGCGATGGTTTTTGTAGGGGCCGCATATATGCGGCCCATGACGGGTGGCGAAAAAGGCCGGGTCGCATATATGCGACCCCTACACGCCAATTGACAACCCGGCCCAAAAGGGGCTTTTTCAAAAACCCCAAGAACGGATGCGTTCGAGGCCGCTTCCAAACTTTACGGGGGCTCAAGCCATCGGCTATGATAGCGGGAGTTGAAACTTTCATCGTCGAGTTTTCGCCAGTGAGCTTGAAAGGATGAGCACAGATGAACCAATTGACGAACAATGGGGTGCAGTACAACCTCGAAACGCGTGAGCATGACCTGTACGGGTTCGGCGTCGACGTCTATATGATCGATCAGGAAGGCGCCCAGCCCAGGGAGCCCATCGCGTTCATTCCCGGAAAAGACGAGAACGCCGCGACCATACTGACGCAGCAATGGCTCAAAATCGCTTTTCCGGCGGAATTGCCGAAAGGCAAGAAGTAATAGCGACGCCGCGCAAAAGAGAATTCAGCCGGGCAGCCTTTTCCCTGCTTGCTGACAGGGGGGACGCCTTGGAGTCGCCTCAAACCATTCAGACAGACCAGGCCCCTTCTCCCACCGGCCCTTTCGTTCAGGCGCGCCGCGTGGGGAACCTTTTGTTCATCGCCGGCCAGCGCGGCATCGACCCCGATTCGGGGGAACTCGTCGAGAAAACCATCGAGGCGCGCGCCAGAAGGACTTTCGAGAACCTGAAAGCCATTGCGGAGGCGGCGGGCGGGTCGCTCGCCACTTTCGTTTCCACCGTCGTCTACGTGAAGGATATGGACGCGCACCGTCCAGTCATCAACCGGCTGTATGAGGAATACTTCGGGCCGAACCTGCCCACCCGCACCATCGTGGAGGTGAGCAGGCTGAATCAGGACGACATCGTGGAAATCGAAGCGGTGGTGATGATCCCCGGCGCGGAGACCTAGCCCCCAGACGTCGCGGGCGCAGGAAGCGGTTCCCACCATTTCGCGACGCCCAGATCCTCCGCGATTACGCCGGCGGCGTTGTAGCCGGGCGCTCCGTTCAGACCACCCCCCTGGCAGCTCGAACTGCAAAGATAAAAGCCTTCCAGGGGCGTCCGCATGCCCGAAAGCAGGGGATGGGGCCTGTTGATCCCCAACTGCTCGGGAACATACGCCCCCATGCGCACGCCGCCCCGGATCATGTTCTTGTTTCCGCGCTCCACGTCGAGCGGGGTGTAGAGTTTCGCCGCGCGGACGTTGTCCGGCGTGAGATTCGGAGCGTATCCGCGCCAGACGTCCACGAGGCGTCCGGTGTATTCCTCCTTGATTTCATCCCACTTCCGGGGGCCGCCGTCTTTGAGTTCATAGGGCGCGCCCGGCCACCAGAAGGCGACGTGGCCGCCGTCGGGCGCATAGGAGGGGTCGTGCTGGCTGTTGCATGAGCCGTTGCCCATCGGGCGAGACGGGATGAGGCCGTTTCTGCGCTCCTCGGTGTTTGCGGCCATCTCCTCGCCGGAGTCCGCTCCGAAGATGATGTTGTACGCCTCGCCCACGTCCGGGTCGAAGTCCTCCGCGGTATATCGCGGGGGTTCGGCCAGGGCGAGATGCAGCGTGCTGAGCGAATGGAAGCCCCAGTCCCAGTTCCGCACCTTTTCGTTCACCTCGTCGGGAAACGCGTCTTCTCCCGCCAGTTTGATGGACGCCGGCGCATTGAGGCTCGATGCGACGAATTGCGTCGCCATCATCTTCTCCCCGCCTTCGAGCATGACGCCCGTCGCGCGCCCGTTTTCCCGTATCACCTCGCGCACGTGGCTGCTTCTCAGGACGACGCCTCCGTTCTGGATGACGATGCGCTCGAGCGCCAGGGGCAGTTGAATGGCCCCTCCCACCGGGAGGCCGAGCGTCGTGTGGGTGGAGAAAAGGCTCGGGAGAAAAATGCCCGTGCCCGGCGCGTTCTCCACCGTGATGGCGTGAGAGAACAGAAAGAACAAGGCCCGCATTTTGGGGTGCTCGAAATTCGATTCGATGGCCTCGAAAATCGAGGTTTTCGCGAAGCTCAAAATTTCCCGCCCCGCGTCGCTGTCCATGCGGGAGACGATTTCCTCCGGCGGGAGCGGTGGATGAAACAGGAAACTGCGCATGAGCGGCGCGAGTTCCACGGCGAACCGCTGATGGAGATAGGCGTATGATTCTGCGTCTTTTCGAGAGAATCGCGAGATGGAGGCGGCGCTTTTTTCCGCGTCGCGGTGTAGCAGAATAGCCGTGCCGTCCCGGTACAGCGCGGCGTGCTGCACGTCGGGGGTAAGCCATTTGAATCCGTATTTGTTCAGTTCGAGGTCTTTGACGATTGGAAAATCGTCCAGGCCGATGAAGAAATTCGCGTGCATGTTGGATTGGTAGCCGGGCAGCAGGAATTCTTTGGTGCTCGACCCGCCGCCGATTTCGGGTTCGCAATCCAGGACGGCGACTTTGAGCCCCGCCCGGGCGAGATACGCCGCGCATACCAGGCCGTTATGCCCCGCGCCGATCACAACACCATCGAACTGCGCCATCGGGTTCTCTCCTCAAGATAGTGGATGCAGATTAAATAGCTTATCGAATCGGGGATGAAAGGGCAAAAAGGCGGGCGAAAAAAACACCCCTGACGGGGGGGACCACTGAAGGCGCCCCGACGAGGGGTTGTTGAAAAGTCCTCTTTGTCAGGGGATAAAGGCAACCCCCCTACCCCCCCTTGTCAGGGGGGCAAGAAAAAGCAAAACCCCTCAGTCCGGCGAAGGCGCATCGCCTTTTTATACCCCCCTGACAAGGGGGGGTAGGGGGGGTTGGTTTTGTAGGGGCCGCGCACCATGCGGCCC
>WTGD01000072.1 GCA_011523725.1 Nitrospinota bacterium | reverse complement strand
CCGTGGCGCTGGCGATCAAGCAGGAACTCCTCCTGTTCCTGGTGGGCGGCTTGTTCGTCCTGGAGACGCTCTCGGTCATCGTGCAGGTGATCTCCTTCAAGTTCACGGGGCGGCGCGTGTTCCGCATGGCGCCGCTGCATCACCACTTCGAGGAGGAGGGCTGGTCCGAACCCAAGGTGACGGTCCGCTTCTGGATAGTGGCGGTCGTATTGGCTCTCATGAGTTTGGCGACGCTGAAACTGAGATGAGGAATCTTGTTTTGGACAACAAGGCCACGGTGTGGATGGAAGCACTGCCTGCGCGGCGAGCGCTCGTCATGGGGATGGCGAGGAGCGGTATCGCCGCAGCCGGGGCGCTGGCGCGCCTGGGCGCGCAGGTGGTGGCCACGGACCTGGAGGAGATCTCGGGTCTGGAGGAGCGTCTGCCCACGGGCGTGGTTCTCGAACTCGGAGGCCACAGCGAGGCGCGTTTCAAGGAGTGCGACCTGCTCGTGGTGAGTCCGGGGGTTCCCGCGACGAATCGCTACATCGCCCTCGCAAGAGCCTCGGGAGCCGAGGTGATCGGCGAGGTGGAATTGGCCTGCCGGCTCTGTTCCGCGCCGGTCGCCGCCGTCACCGGGACGAACGGGAAGACGACGGTCACCACGATGCTGGGGCGGATTCTGGAGGAAAGCGGTTTTCATGCGCCGGTGGGCGGAAACATCGGAAGGGCCCTCGTCGAGGTGGTCGAAGCCGAAGGTGATGCGGCCGATTTCATCGTCGGCGAGGTGAGCAGCTTTCAACTCGAATGGGCGCCCACGATCAAGCCGAAAGTCGGCGTGATGACCAACGTAACGCCCGATCATCTGGACCGGCATCCGGATATCGATGAATACGCCGACCTCAAGGCGAGGCTGTTCGCCAACCAGGGGGAGGGGGACGCGAAAATCCTGAACGCAGACGATCCCCGGACGGCGCGCTACATGACCCCCGGCCCGCAAAGCGTCCTGGCGTTCAGCCGCAAAAGCAGGGTGCGCCGGGGCGCTTATGTGGAAGGCGGCGATGTGATTCTGGCCGATGAGGCGGGCGCATCCCGCGTTTGCGGTGCGGACGAGCTTCTGGTTCCCGGCCTCCACAACCTGGAGAATTTTCTGGCGGCGTGCGCGGCGGCGCGTTTTCTGGGTGCGGACGCGGACGCGATGGCGCGCGTGGCGCGCGATTTCGAGGGCCTGCCCCACCGCATGGAGGTCGTCGGCGAGGCGGGGGGCGTTCGCTGGGTGAACGATTCGAAGGGGACGAATGTGGGCGCCACGGCGATGAGCCTGGAGAGTGTGGCGGGAGACGTGCTCCTCATCGCCGGGGGCGTGGACAAGGGGAGCGACTTGGCGCCCATGCGCGCCTGGGTGGAGAAGAAGGTCCGGCGCATGATTCTCATCGGGGAGGCGGCGGAGCGCTTTGGACGTTTTTTCGGTGGATGCGCGCCCGTCGTATACGCGGAGACGCTGGATGAAGCCGTGCGAATCGCGCACGAGGAGGCGCGGGAGGGTGATACGGTCCTTCTCTCGCCCGCTTGTTCGAGCTTCGATCAGTTTCGCGATTACGCCCACCGGGGCGACGCGTTCCGCCAGATGGTCCGGGAACTGACGGGGAGGGACGAGAATTGATCCGCAAACGAATCGACCCCGTCATCTTTTTCGTCTCGCTGGGGCTGGTGGCTTTCGGCGTCGTCATGGTGTTCAGCGCAAGCCACATTCTCGCGCTGGACAGGTACGGCGATGCGTTTCATTTCGTCAAACGCCATGTTTTATGGGCCGCCCTCGGCTTCGCCTGCATGCTGGCCATCTCGCAAATGGACCCCCAGCATCTCCGCAAGATCGCATATCCCCTGCTGATAGCCTCGGTTCTCGCCCTTTTGATGGTGTTTGCGCCGGGCATCGGAAAAGAAGCGGGCGGCGCGCGCAGGTGGGTGATGCTGGGTCCCTTCTCTTTTCAGCCGGCCGAAGCCGCAAAAGTAGGGTTGGTGATTTTTCTCGCGCACTGTCTGGCGCTCAAAGGCGAGCGTCTGAATCATTGGTTTTATGGTTTTCTCCCGCCAGTCGGATTCGCGGGAATCATCCTGGCTCTCATGCTGATTCAGCCGGATCTGGGCACGGCCACCCTGACCGCCGCGGTCGTCGGCGTATTGCTGTATCTGGCGGGCGCGAGACCGTTTCACCTGGGCGTTTGCGCGCTCGCGACGGGGTTCGTCCTGGCGGGCATGGTCGTCTTTGCGCCCTGGCGCATGAAGCGGATACTCGCTTTCTGGGATCCCTTCGCCGCGGCGAAAGGCGCAGGCTACCAGCTCATTCAGTCTCTGCTGGCCATTGCGCGAGGCGGTCTGCCGGGTCTCGGCCTGGGCGAGGGCAAGCAAAAACTCTTCTATCTGCCCGAACCCCACACGGATTTCATCTACGCGGTCGTGGGCGAGGAGCTGGGTCTCATCGGCGCTCTGTGCGTCGCGGCGGCGTTCGTGATTCTGCTCTGGCGCGGCTTCCAGATAGCCGCGCGCTGCGAGGATTTCTTCAGCGCCCTGTTGGCGGCGGGCGTGACTTTTCTGGTCGCAGCCCAGGGGTTCCTGAACATGGCGGTGGCGACGGGCCTTCTGCCCACGACGGGGATACCGCTGCCCCTGATCAGCATTGGCGGGTCGTCTCTGGTGTTTACGCTCATCTCCCTGGGACTGCTGATTTCCGTCGAATCGTCGCAGCACGCGCCCAGGCAGTCCGGGGCGGGGAGTCCGCTCGACGCGGCGGCGGGATGGATTTCACGCGCGCGCAAGCCGATCTTTCGCCGGAGGGTGCGCTCATGAGACTCCTCATCGCAGGCGGGGGCACGGGTGGACACCTGTATCCGGGCATTGCGGTGGCCAGGGCCTGGCTGGCGGACGGGGAGGCGAACGAGGTCTTGTTCGTGGGCACCGCACGCGGGATCGAGGCCAGGGTGCTGCCGCGTGAGAACCTGCCGTTTCAGACGATTTCCTCCGCCGGCGTCCTGGGACGCTCGCTCGGCCAGAGGGCCAGGGCGATGGGCATTTTGAGTTATGGATTCTGCCAGGCGATGGGGATCCTGAGGCGCTTTCGCCCCCATGTCGTTCTGGGGGTAGGCGGCTATTCCAGCGTTCCCTCGGTCGCCGCGGCGGGGCTCTGGCGAAAGCCGATTGTCCTGATTGAGCAAAACGTCGTTCCCGGCGTGGCGAACCGTCTGCTCTCGCGTTTTGCGTCCAAGGTAGCCGTGGGCCTTCCCGTCCGGGACGCCGGTTTTGCCCGCGGAAAAATCGTCGAGACGGGTCTGCCGCTCAGGAGCGAGTTCTCGGAAAGTTTCGAGCGCGGCGAGGACTCCTGGAGCGGGCCCTGGAAGGTGCTCGTGTTCGGCGGGAGCCAGGGCGCGCGGGCCATCAACGAGGCGGTGATGGAGGCGCTCCCCCTGATGGGCGATGCGCTCGAGAGAATGCGGTTCGTTCACCAGACGGGCGAGGCGGACTTCCCCCGCGTGCAGGCAGCCTACCAGGAAGTCGGCGCGCAAGCGGACGTGGCGCCTTACCTGTACGACATGGCGGAGCGCTACCGCTGGGCGCAGGTGTGTTTCTCGCGCGCGGGAGCGATGAGCGTGGCGGAATTGTCCGCCATGTCGCTTCCCGCCGTATTGGTTCCGTTTCCGAGCGCCACCCACGGGCATCAGGAGGCGAACGCTCGCTATCTCGCGGAGCGGGGGGCGGCGCGGATGATTCTTCAAAAAGACCTGAGCGGCCGGGTTCTGGCGGATATCTGGCTCGAATACGAGGCGGAGCGGGAAAAGCTCGTCTCCATGTCGGAGCGCACGAAATCCCTGGTCCGCGCGAACGCTTCGGAAGCGGTGGCCGCCTTGTGCCGTCAGCAGGCGATGGCGGCGTGATGAGGAAAGGAGCCCGGGAATGATAGCGCGACCGTACGCCACGCACGCCATGTTCAGGCATTCGAGCCGCGTTCATTTCGTGGGCATCGGCGGGACGGGCATGTGCGGCATCGCCGAGGTCTTGCTGAACCTGGGCTATGAGATCAGCGGATCGGACATCGCGAGCAACGAGGCGATATTCAGGCTGCGCGGCCTGGGCGCGAAGGTGGTCCTCGGGCACAGGAAGGAAAACGTGGCGGGCGTGGACGTTCTGGTCTACAGCTCGGCGGTCACGGGCGACAACGTGGAAGTCGCGGAAGCGCGGCGGCGGAAAATCCCCGTCATCAAGCGCGCGGAGATGCTCTCTGAACTCATGCGCATGAAATACGGCATCGGCGTTGCCGGGACGCACGGCAAGACGACCACCACGTCGTTCATCGCCGCCGCCCTGGCGGCCGGCGGCCTCGACCC
>WTGD01000169.1 GCA_011523725.1 Nitrospinota bacterium | reverse complement strand
CCCAGTATCTCGGCGATGGCCCCCCACATCTCGAGCGAGAGCGCGTTCCTCCGCTCGGGGTTGTTGAAGATCATCCAGCCGATTCCGCCGTCCACCTCGAATGCCATCTTCTCCGTCGATAACTGCATTCCATGCTCCATACGCTGCGCCCCCAAATGGGGCAGGGTTGTAGTCAGACGATGCCCTTATCGCGCAATTGACTTATCGCTTCCGCATCGTATCCCAAATCCTTCAAAATCTCCGCCGTATGCTCGCCCACCTCGGGCGTCGAGTTGCGCATCTTCTGCGGCGTTCGCGTGAGCTTCACGGCCTGGCCCACGATCTTTATCGGCCCCATCTCGGGATGCTCCACCTCGGGCGACATGTTCAGCCCCTTGACCTGGGGGTCGGCGAACGTCTGATCGACCGTGTAGATGGGCCCGCAGGGGATACCCGCCTCGTTCAGTATCTCGATCCACTCCGCTCCCGGCTTCGTCTTTGTCCGGCTCGCGATGGTCTCATGCAGGACTTCTTTGTTCTCGAATCGCTTCGGCACGCTCGCATAATCGGGATTCTCGAGTAGTTCGGGCATCTCCAGCGCGCCCACGAGGCGCTCCCAGAGATGCTGGGGGCCCGACTGGATGATGATCTGCCCGTCCGCCGTCTCGAAAACACCCGCCGGCAAAAAGGTGGGGTGGTTGTTTCCCTGCTGGACGGGCACGTCCTCGAAAAGCAGGTATCTCGCGGCCTGGAAATCCATCATCTGAATCTGGGCTTCGAGAAGCGACGTGTGCACCCACTGCCCCTCGCCCGAGACCTCGCGCTCGAGCAGGGCGATCATGATCCCCTGCGCGAGCATGAAGCCGGCAGACAGATCGGCGAGCGGGATGCCCACCCGCATGGGGCCGCCCCCCGGCTTTCCCGTGATGGACATGAGGCCGCTCAATCCCTGGGCTGTCATGTCCAGCCCCGGTCGTTTGCTGTAGGGCCCCTCCTGCCCGAAACCGGAGATGCTCCCGTAGACGATGCGCGGGTTCACCGCGCGGCACGCCTCGTAGTCCACGCCAAGGCGGTGCTTCACGTCGGGCCGGTAGTTTTCGATGACGACGTCCGCACCCTCCACCATGCGGAAGAAAATCCCGCGGCCCTTTTCCTCGCGCAGGTTGAGGGTCATGCCCCTCTTGTTGCGGTGTAAGTTCTGCGCCTCATAGCCGCCCCGGGGCTGGGCCATGTTGTCCGAAAAACCGCTCGCGGGCGGCGCTTCTATCTTGATGACGTCCGCCCCCCAGTCCGCGAACTGGCGAACCGCCGTGGGGCCGGCCCGCGCGCGGGTGAGATCGAGCACCTTGAAACGGGAGAGGGGTAGTGAGTGATTCTGCACGAACGCGCTCCTGTGAAAAAATGCAGCGATTCAGGAATAAGGGAGGTTCATCCGCCCATAAGGTAGCAGAATCGAGCGCGTTTGCGCAGTGGGCGAGGGGGTGAATTTCACGATTTCAGGGCGCGCAAGGGGATTTTTCTGGTCGGGGCGAGAGGATTTGAACCTCCGACTTCCTGCTCCCAAAGCAGGCGCGCTACCAGGCTGCGCCACGCCCCGATGAGGCGGCCAAGCGTACCACAACCCAATCTCGTTCTGGAACCTGGGGACAAACGGAAATGGAGCCGGCCGAGCGGCCAGCGCGGGTCAGGCGGGCGCGGGCTGCGGCGTCCGCCTGATGCGCCTGTTTCGCTGATACCAGTACAAGGCGGCGAAAATCCCCACCGCGATGAGCTGGACCACGGGGCGCGGACCGCCCGTGAAGTCCGTGATGAGCGATGGCCTAAACGCCGATACGCACACCACCATCAGGATTGCCCGCTCGCCCCAGTTGCAGATGTCGGCGAAATAGCCCTGAAGCGCGGAGGCGAAGGCGAACATCGCCGCCAGGGAGACAAAGCAGACCCAGCCGATTTTCAGAAAATCCGTGATCCAGATGATCTCGCCCTTGGGGCCGACGCCCTGCATCATCAAGAGCTCCAGGTTGTAGATGAAGACGAAGGGCAAGACGGCGGTCCGCAAGTCGTAGACGAAGCCCTGCACGCCCGTCTGGATGGGGTCGGACTTGGCTATCGCCGAGGCGGCGAACGCGGCCAGACCCACGGGCGGCGTGTCGTCGGCCAGGATGCCGAAATAAAAGACGAACAGATGGGCCGCGAGCAGCGGCACCACGAGGCCCGCCTTGCCGCCCAGGCTCACGATGACGGGCGCGGTGAGCGTCGCCATGACGATGTAGTTCGCCGTGGTGGGAAGACCCATACCAAGCACGAGGGAGCATATCGCAGTAAGCACCAGCATGAGCACCACGTTGCCCAGGGAGACGATTTCGATGAGTTCGATGAAGCGGCCGCTGAGACCCGTGAGCGTGACGGTGCCGACGATGATGCCCGCCGCCGCGGTCGCCACGCCGATGCCCATCATGTTCTTGGCCCCTGCCAGCATCCCCTGCCACACGTCGCCGAAGCTCTGGCCGAAACCCGCGAGCACCCCGTGCCAGAGGCGATCCTCCAACTCCTTGAAATGCGCCTCGCCGAACAACTCCCGCAGGTGGGCGACGCCCTTCTCGCGCTTCATGTCGCGCAAGACGTATATGGTGTTTTGCATGGGACGCTGGACGACGATGATCGCCATGGTCAGCAGGATCGCGTTGAACGCCGACGCCACGGCCGACATGCGCAGGATGACGAGCGTGTAGATCAGCGCCAGGATGGGAACGACGTAGTGGATGCCGCTGATGAGCGTGTTCCAGAAGGAGGGCAGCTCATCCTCCCTGAGCGGCCTCAGGTTCAGCTTGAGCGCTTCGAGGTGAACCACGTAGAAAAGGGCGATGTAGGACAACAAAGCCGGCAGTATCGCGGCGCGAACGATGTCGAGATACGCTAATCCTAAGAACTCCGCCATGATGAACGCGGCGGCCCCCATCACCGGCGGCATGAGCTGTCCGTTCGTGCTCGCGCCCACTTCCACGGCGCCCGCCTTGTAAGGGGGCAGCCCCACCTTTTTCATCAACGGTATCGTGAAGGTCCCCGTCGTCGCCACGTTCGCGATGGAGGAGCCCGAAACAAGGCCCGTCATGCCCGAGGCGACCACGGCCGCCTTGGCGGGTCCGCCTCTAAAGCGGCCCAGCGCCGCGAAGGCCACCTGCACGAAATAGTTCGCCGCCCCCGCCTTGTCGAGCAGCGAGCCGAACAGCACGAAGAGGAAGACGAAGCTCGTCGACACCCCGATGGGCACGCCCCAGATGCCGCTGTCGCTCAGGTACATGTGGTCCACGACGAATTCGAGCGGAACGCCCGGGTGCGCGATGAACGAGGGCATGTAGGGACCCACGAAGCAATAGAGCAGGAATATCATGGCGAGGATCGGCAGCGCGGGCCCGAGCGCGCGGCGCGCGGCCTCCAGCAGAAGAACGACGAGGATCGTCCCCACGACGACGTCGCGCGTTATGGGGAGACCTGAGCGCTGGATGATGTTCACGTAGTCCCAGGCCATGTAGAGCGCGCCCATGCCTGCGATGATCGCAAGCGCGTAGTCGTACCAGGGGATGACCTCCCGCGTGGAGCGCTGGGGCCGCAAGAAACCGGGGAAAAGCTGGAGCGACATGCGCTGAACCCAGCTTTCGCCGGGTGTTTTCGTCCCCGGGAAGGCCAGGTAGACCATCGTGATGGCGAAGGTGAGGTGGATGCTTCTGGCGATGATGGAGTTCAGCGGGGTGTAGGCGATGTAGAGCTGAAAACAGGACCAGGCGATCGCGAGAACGGAAACCAGCCAGGCCGTGAGGTTCTTGGGCTGCCTTCCGCCGGATTCCGCTTCGGCGGCGATTTCCTCGGCCGCCCGTTTCGATTCCTCGTCTATCCCGGCGCTCAAGGCGTCTGCGGAATCACCCGGCCCGCTCATTCAACCGCCCCTCAAACGATTCCCTCACTTCGTGAAAAATTGAAACTCGAACCGCCACACGAAGCCGGGAGCGCGCGGCCCCCGGCCCATGCGGCGGGCGTTCGTCTGAAATTACACTACTTCATCAAACCTTTTTCCTTGTAGTAACGCGTGGCGCCCGGGTGGAAGGGAGCCGAGAGACCACCGAGCATGTCTTTCTTCGTCAGGTACTTGAACGCCGCGTGCGTGGCGCGGAACTGATCGAGATTATCGAAGATGGTCTTCACGAGTTGTAGACCACGTCGTTCGGCTGATTTTTGCCGGTCACGAAGGTGGCTTTCACCGCGTAGGTCGGCACGTCCTTGTCAACACCCTTGTAGATGCCGCCCGGGATGTTCGTCATCACGTAGAAGGGCTTGCCGGACACCAGCTTCTGGATGCCCATGGCGTTGATGGGAATCATGCGGATCGCCGTGC
>WTGD01000401.1 GCA_011523725.1 Nitrospinota bacterium | reverse complement strand
TTTTAGGCCTTTAATATCAGTATCATACAAGGATTCGTCATCCAGCGCCTCGCCCAGCACGAGCGCCCTGTAGAGCGAAGAAGATGGCGAAAATAAACCGAAATTACTCGTCGCGTTCGATTGTGGATCCATATCGACAAGCAGCGCCGGCTGATCTGCCACGGCGAGGCAGGCCGCCAGGTTGACGGCCGTCGTCGTCTTGCCGACGCCGCCTTTCTGGTTCACGACGGCCACGATTGTGCATGGGGCCTCGCTGGCGCCAGGGTCGGGAACGCTCGGGGAGATGGTCGCTCCGGGTGTGTTTTCCATATGTTATGTCTTGCTTCTGGGCGGGTGAAAAAAGGCTTGCGATTTGGAAAGATTCTCACACCGCAGGTGAAAATTCAACCGGATGTTTCACGTGGAACAAAATTTCCGGGGAATTCGGGGAGAGAATGTTCCACGTGGAACGGTAGGGGATTCGGCGACGGAACAAGTTCTCCCGTAGGGACAGGCCTCCGTGTCTGTCCGAAATTCTTGAAAAAGGACAGCCACGGAGGGCAGGACAACCCAAAAGGGTTGTCCCTGCAAATCCTGGCGGGAGGTGGTAGGGGCGGACCCGTGTGTCCGCCCGCTTTTCTTATTCTCCCGTCCCACAATCTGCAGATACGTTCCTCAAACAAACAGGGCGGACACACGGGTCCGCCCCTACGGGTAAAATATGGTTTTCGGAAGAAACTCCTGAGGGTGGTATCACGAAACCGTCGAGGCGGCCTCCTCCCGCGAATCTCCGCTCTGCTTGCGGATGTAGACCTCCAAGACGGCGACGGCGGCGGGCGTCACACCCGAGATGCGGCTGGCCTGCCCGAGAGTTTCGGGCCGTATCTGCTCGAGGCGCTGCCGGACTTCCGCCGTCAGGTGGCCCACGTCGGCGTAGGAGATGCCTTCGGGTATCTTCACGCGGTCGGCCATCCTCAGATGATGGACCTGCTGGTATTCCCTCTCGAAATACTCCTTGTATTTCACCTCCGCCAGCACGTATCGCCGCGATTCGCGGTCCAGCGCCTCCCAAATCTCCTGAAAACGGCCTTTATCGACGGAGTCGACCCGTATCGCCAGCTCCGGCCCCGCTTCGGGGCGTCTCAGGATGTCACCCAGAGTGGACGGCTTCTTGAGCGGCTTCGATCCCGCCGCCTCCATGGCGCTTCGCACCTCCGGCTTGGGCGTCACGGAAGTGGTTTCGAGGTAGCGAATCGCCTCTCCCGCTTGTTTCTCCTTCTTCTCAAAGGCGCGCCAGGTGGCCTCATCCAGGGATCCGACCCTGTGGCCGAGCTCCATCAGCCTGAAATCCGCGTTGTCGTGGCGAAGCAGGAGCCTGTGCTCGGCCCGGCTGGTGAACATTCGGTAGGGCTCGGCCGTCCCCTTGGTGATGAGATCGTCGATCAGAACGCCGATATAGGCCTCTTCACGGCTCAAGACGACGGGTTCCTCATCGCGCAGGTAATGAACGGCGTTGATCCCCGCCATGATCCCCTGGGCGGCAGCCTCCTCATACCCCGTCGTCCCGTTGATCTGGCCGGCATGGAAGAGCCCCGGCATCTTCTTCGTCATCAGGCTGGACCCCAGCTCGGTCGGCTCCACGTGGTCGTACTCGACGGCGTAGCCCGGGCGCATCATCTCGGCTCTTCCCAAGCCTTTGATTGTTCTCAACATACGGATTTGCACGTCCACCGGCAGGCTGGTGGACAGGCCGTTCACGTAGATCTCGCAAGTCTCGCGCCCCTCGGGCTCCAGGAAAATCTGGTGCTCCCCCTTGCCCTCGAAGCGCATGATCTTGTCCTCGATGCTCGGGCAGTAGCGCACGCCGACCGCGTCTATCTGGCCGTTGTACATGGGCGCGCGCTCGATGTTCCGCCGGATGACCTCGTGCGTCTCAGGATTGGTGTAGGTGATCCAGCAGGGCATCTGCTCTTGTTCGATGGCGCGGGTTCGGTATGAGAACGGAAGCGGCGGGTCGTCGCCGGGTTGTAAGTCAAGTATTTGAAAATCAATGGATTTCGCGTCCAGCCGGGGGGGCGTTCCTGTCTTCATGCGCCCGATGGCGAAGCCGAACGAGACGAGCTGCTTCGTGAGTTCGTTCGCCGAACCCTCGCCCGCGCGTCCGCCCTCGACTTTTCGGTCGCCATAGTGCAGAAGACCGCGCGTGAAGGTGCCCGGCGTCAGCACGATCGCCCGCGCCTCCCAGGTTTCGCCGAAATGATCCCGAAGGCCCGCTATCGCCCCGTCTTTCACCAGAAGCCTCTGCACCATCCCCTGCTTGAGGTCGAGTCCCGCCTGGCTTTCGACCGCATTTTTCATATACGCGCGGTAGCGCTGCTTGTCGGCCTGGGCGCGCAGGGCCTGTACGGCGGGGCCTTTTTTCGTGTTCAGCATCCGGAACTGGATCCCCGTGGCGTCGATGGCGCGCGCCATCTCGCCGCCCAATGCGTCCACCTCGCGCACCAGGACGCCCTTCGCCAGCCCGCCGATGGCCGGATTGCACGACATGAGGCCCACGGTGTCCAGGTTCATCGTGAGCATCATGGTCCGCGCGCCCATGCGCGCCGCGGCCAGGGCCGCCTCGCATCCGGCGTGTCCGCCACCCACGACGATGACGTCATACGGAATCTTCAACCGAAAACCTCCAGATGTTCATAAAATTACATAAACATAGATTTTATATGTCTAAATATAATGTCTTTTGCATCAACATTTCATTATTTTTATTTTCCAATGCAAAACGTGGAAAATATCTTGTCCAAAAGCGCCTGCCCGTAGTCTCTGCCCAGGAGTTCCGCGAGCGCGGTCTGCGCCTCGTTCAGATGAACCGCCACCAGTTCGGGGGAAATATCTCCCTCAGCGCCCACCCGGGCGCTCCTCACGGCATCGAGACACTTCGCGATCTGGCCGTGGTGGCGCTCCCGCGTGAGAACGGATTCCGCACCCGATAGGCCGTCTTCATCCATCAAAACACGCGCCACCTCTTCGCGCAACTTAAGCAGCCCCTCGCCAGTCAGCGCCGAAATGAAAACCGCCTCTTGCGCATCAGGCGCGGACTCACGCAAAACTGTGCGGGCGCGCTCTTGCGCTTGAAGCGTAGCCTTGTCCATCTTATTGAAAACAAACAGGTTTTCACATTCGAGCGCCCTCGCCTCCCTGGCCGCCCAACTGATTTCGTCGTCACCCGCCGTAATGTCCAGGACCATCAGGCTCAAGTCGGCTTCACCCGCCGCCTTGCGGGCGCGTTCGGTGCCTTCGAGCTCCACCGGGTCCCCCGTATCGCGCAGGCCCGCCGTGTCGATGAGGCGCACCGGCGCGCCGCCGAAGTCGCAGACTTCCTCCACCGTGTCGCGCGTGGTGCCCGGAATCTCGCTCGTGATGGCGCGATCCGCCCCCAAAAGCGCGTTCAACAGCGTGGATTTCCCGGCGTTGGGCCTGCCCAGGATGGCTACGCGCGCGCCCTCTCTCAGGATTCTGCCGGAGCGGTAGCTCTCGATGAGTCTTTCGAGCGCCTCTTCTATTTCCGCGAAAAGGCCTGCGAGCTCCGCGCTTCCCATCGGCGCACCCGAAACGGAAGGCCCTGCGCCCGGCTCGAACTCGTCGGGGAAATCAATCGCCGCCTCGATGTGCGCGCCCGCCTCCACGATCTTCTCCCACACGCCTTCCAGGGCCGATGACAGGCGGCCTTCCAGGTGATGGAGCGCCGCGCGCGCCGCCTTTTCGGTCTGTGCGGTCACGAGGTCCGCCACGGCTTCGGCCTGGAGGAGGTCGATCTTCCCCTCCAGGAAGGCGCGCCGGGTGAACTCGCCTTCCACGGCCGGCCTGGCGCCCATCTCGCGCGCGAGGCGCAGGATGGTCCCCACGATGGCCAGGCCGCCGTGGCAGTGCATCTCGACCACGTCCTCGCCGGTCACGGAATCAGGCCCTGGATGATAGAGCGCGAGGCCCTCATCGAAGGCCTGGCCGCCGTCCATGAAACGCCCCAGCACGGGGCGGCCCTTGGGAAAGGCTCTTCTCTGTTTCCTCGGCGTGAAGATTGCCGTGAGAACGGGGAGCGCTTTCGCGCCGCTCAGTCGGACGACCGCGATGGCCCCGCGCCCCGGCGCCGTCGAGAGCGCGACGATGGTTTCCCTCTCAAATTCGCTCATCCGCCTCGTCGCCTCCATCGCTCGTGGACGCGCGCGCCCTCGCGCGCCGCGTTCGCCTGTAATGAAGCGGATTTGCGGCTCGATTGCAAGACCAAGAGGGCGGCGGCGTATGGGGGGAGGGTCGCATATATGCGTGGGGCGGTCCCAAGGAGGGCCCGCCACCTACAAAACCGGCGCCCGCCCAAGGTTTTTGTGTAGGGGCCACATCCATAC
>WTGD01000323.1 GCA_011523725.1 Nitrospinota bacterium | reverse complement strand
CCATGTCCTGGGCGTCGCCGTGGACACCGCCCAGGACATGGCGGACGTCTTTGACGGTATACCGCTCGATAAGGTGAGCGTATCGCACACCATCAACTCCACCGCCGCCATCATCCAGGCGTTCTGGCTCCTCGCCGCAGAGCGACAGGGGGTCGCGCTGGAGAAGCTGCGCGGCACCTTCCAGAACGACATGCTCAAGGAATACATCGGCCGGGGCACGTGGATATTTCCGCCGAGACCCTCCATGCGCCTGGTGGCCGACATCATCGAATACAACGCGAAGCACTGCCCGCGCGTGAACGCCGTCAGCGTATCGGCCACCCACATCGCCGAAACGGGCGCCACCCTCGCGCAGGACGTCGCCTTCCCCATCCTGAACGCCCTGGCCTACATCCGGGAGCTCACCGCGCGCGGCCTCCACGTGGACGACTTCGTGCCCACGATGTCGTTTCACCTCTCGGTCGGCGGGGGCGTGGGGCCGTTCAACCTGCTCGAATCGATCGGCAAGCTGCGCGCCGCGCGGCGCATCTGGGCGCGCACGATGAAGGAGAAATTCGGCGCGAAAAACCCCAGGACCATGCAGCTCAAGTTCTCGACCGGCAACTGCGGCAGCCGCATGGCGGCGCGCGAGCCGCTCAACAACATCGTGCGCCAGACGCTCTATACGATGGCCGCCGTGCTGGGCGGCACGCGCTCGGTCAACATGGCGTGTTTCGACGAGGCCTTCGAGATTCCCTCGGACGAGTCCATCCGCACGGCGCTTAGGATCCAGCAGGTCATCGCCCATGAGAGCGGCGTGGCCGACACGGTCGACCCGCTGGCGGGCGGCTATGCGGTGGAGGCCGTGACGGATCAGGTGGAAGAGGAGATTCAGGCCATCGTGGACGATTACGAATCGCGCGGCGGAATCGTCCCCTTCATCGAGAGCGGCGAAATCCAAAGACTCCTCGCCCGGCAGGCCTACGAGCACCAGCGGAAAATTGCGGAAGGCGAGCAGGTGTGGGTGGGGGTGAACAAGTTTACCTCCGAAGAGGAAGACCGCATGAGCGCGGGCGAGGGTCTCTACGAGGCGGACGACTCCGTGCTCGAAAAGCAAAAAGAGCGCCTCGCGCGGGTGAAGGCCGCCCGCGATGCGGGCGAAGCGGCTGCGCAGCTCGAAAAACTGGCGAGGGCGTGCGAGACGAGCGAGAACCTCGTGCCTCATCTCATGGACGCCGCTCGCGCCGGTCTCACGGTGGGGGAGATGACCGGGGTGATGCGCAGCACCTTCGGCGCCTACGTGGAGCCGTCGGTCGTTTGATGGCGGCGAAGGATAAACGCATACGGGTGCTGATGGCGAAGCCGGGCCTCGACGGGCACGACCGGGGTGTCAAGGTCATCATCCACGCGCTGCGAGACGCCGGCATGGAGGTGATCTACTCGGGCCTTCGCCAGACGGTCGAGCAGATCGTCTCCGTCGCGATCCAGGAGAACGTGGACGTGATCGGCCTGAGCATACTCTCGGGCTCCTACATGGGGATTGCGCGCAGGCTGATGGCGAGAATCGCCGAAGAGGGACTCGATGATTGCCTCGTCATCCTGGGCGGGAACATCCTGGAGCGCGACGTGGCGCAGCTGAAATCCCTAGGCGTCGCCGAAGTGTTCAACCACCATGCGGAGATGGCCGAGGTCGTCTCCTATATCCGGAACAACGCGGCCTGACGGCGGCGCATCTTTCGTGGGGGAATCAGTTTTGGAAAAGCCGCTGGAGGGCGTGCGCATACTCGATCTTTCCGCCCTGCTCGCAGGCCCTTACGGCAGCATGGTGCTGGCCGACCTGGGCGCGGACGTCATCAAGATAGAGGTGCCGGGCAGGGGCGACCTCGTCCGCACGATGCCGCCGCACTACGTCGGCGAGACGAGCGCCTACTTCATCGCGCTCAACAGGAACAAGCGGGGCATTTTCCTGAACCTGAAGGACAAGGAGGGCTACCGCGTCTTCTGCGAGATGGTGAAGCGCTCCGACGTCGTCTACGACAACTACCGCCCCGGCGTCCTCGAGCGGCTGGGCGCGGACTACGAAACGCTGAAAGCAATGAACCCGCGCATCATCAGCGCCTCCGTCACCGGCTACGGCCTCACCGGACCCCAGAAGGACAAGCCCGCGCTCGACCTCATCATCCAGGGGCGCGGCGGCATCATGAGCTTCACCGGCGAGCCGGGCAGGCCGCCCGTGCGCCTGGGCGTTCCGATGGGGGACATGGGCGGCGGCATGTTCGCCGCCCACGGGATCCTGGCGGCCCTCTACAAGCGCGAGCGGACGGGCGTGGGCCAGAAGGTGGACGTCTCGCTCCTGGACAGCCAGCTTTACCTCGCGAGCTACCGCGCGCAGTACTACCTGACGGCGGGCGACGTGGCCGAGCCGATGGGCACGGGGCACGCCTCCGCCGTTCCCATCGGCGCGTACCAGTGCGGGGACGGCAAGTGGCTCGTGCTCGACGCGATTCTGGATCATTTCTTCGAGAGCCTCTGCGACGCGCTGGGCCATCCCGAGTGGAAGGACGACCCGAGGATGAAGGATCGCCCCACCCGCCTCGAGAACCGCGAGTACGTGGACGCGAAGCTCTCGGAAGTCTACAAGACGAACACCGCCGCGCATTGGATAGAGCGAATCGATGCGCACGGCGTCCCCTGCGGGCCGATTCAGACCATCGACGAAGCGCTGAACGATCCCCAGACGCGCTCGCGCGAGATGGTGGTGGAGATGACGCATCCCGAACTCGGCGAGATGCGCACGTTCAACACGCCCATCAAGATGGAGGGCACCTGGGGCGCGGCCCCCTCGCCGCCGCCCCTGATGGGCGAGCACACCGAAGAGGTGCTCAAGGAAGTGCTCGACCTGAGCGACGCGGAAATCGAGCGGCTAAGAGAGCGCAAGGCGATCTGAGAGGCCCGTCATGTTTCATGACAAGAAGGCTTTCGTGTTCGACCTGGAAGGGGTTTTCTTCGCCGGAGACGAGGTGATGCCCGGCGGACGGGAGTTGATGCAGGCCGTCAAGGCGAGAGATCTGCCTCATCGCTTCATCACGAACATCAGCCGCAGCACGGCGGCGGAGATTCGCGCCCATATGGCGGGTATCGGCCTGGACCCGGGGGAGAACCTCATCGTGGCTGCGCTGGACAGGGTCGGCTCGTTTTTGAGGAAGAACTTCGGGCCGGGCCGGGCCTACGTGCTGGGGACGGATTCGCTCAAAGGCGCGGTCGCATCGGGCGGTTTCGAGATTTTGGGGCATGACGAGGAAGATAAGGCCGACGTCGTCCTCGTCGGTCTCGATGAGGACCTCACCTACGAGACCTTGAGCGCCGCTGCGCGGGCGGTGAGCCGGGGGGCGCGCTTCGTCGCCATGAACCCCGACGTGCGCTTGCCGAGGGAGGACGGCTCGTTCTCGCTCGGCGGGGGCGCCATCGTGGCGTCCGTGCGGGCGGCGGCGGGGCGTGAGCCGGTGTTTTTCGGGAAGCCCGAGCCTTTCCTGTTCGAGGAGGCGCTCGAAGAACTGGGCGTGGAGGCGCGTCACGCCGTGATGGTGGGGGACAACCTGAGGACGGACATCGCGGGCGGCCAGAGGGTGGGCATGGCGACCGTGTGGGTGAACCGCTGGGGGGTGATTGCGGGGGACCCGGACGTGACGGCGGACCTGGAAGTCAAGACGCTCGATGAGCTGATGCCGCATCTGCCGGGCGGCTAGACGCAAGAAACAGAGGGGACGACATGGCGCTGGTGGAATACGAGGTGAGGGACAAGCTGGCCTGCATCACGCTGAACAGGCCGGAGAAGATGAATGCGATCAACCACGAGATGAGCGAGCGCATCTTCGCGCTGTTCGACGAGATGGAGCGCGACCCCGGCGTGTGGGGATGCCTGATTACGGGAAACGGGAAAGCGTTTTCGAGCGGGCACGACCTCACCGAGCCGCCGCCCGAGGAGGGAGAGGTCAAACCCGTCTCCGACCTCTACCAGGTCATCATGGAGCTCTACAAGCCCTGCTTCGCGGCGATCAACGGGTTCTGCCTGGCGGGCGGGGCAGGCATCGCGCTCTCCTGCGACGTGCGCGTGATGGCCGAGGATACGCAGCTCGGCTGGCCGCAGGTCGTGCGCGGCATCTCATCGGTGAGCGGGCCGATTCTCCTGGCGAAGCTGCTGCCCTTCAACCTCGCGCACTATCATCTGTTCACCGGCGAGCCCATCGACGCGGAAACCGCGCTCAGGCTCGGCCTCGTGAACAAGGTGGTGCCTAAGGAAAAAGTTCTGGAGGAGACCGAGAAAATAGCGCGGCAGGTGCTGGCGAACGCGCCTTTGGCGGTGCGCGCCATCAAGGAGATCACCGTCCGCGCGCGCGACATGACGATGGAAGACGCG
>WTGD01000145.1 GCA_011523725.1 Nitrospinota bacterium | reverse complement strand
CGCTGGAATTGGCGGCGTTGAGCCCCAGGCCGATCCAGCCGATGACGCCCATGGCCGAGATGATGGTGAAGATGACCACGACGACGAGGGAGCGCGTACCGAACAGGGAGCGCAGAAGGATACCCGCGACGGCTACGATGACGAGGAACGCCGCGGGCGCGAGAATCCCCATATCGTCCTGGGCCGCTTCCGTCAGGACCTGGTTCACGAAGACGTTGCCGGTGACGTGATATTCGATGTCCGGGTGGGCCTTGCGGGATTTTTCAAGAAGGCCGCGGATATGGTTGTAAATCCGTATCTCCGCGGCGTCCGAGCGCTCGGGCAAGGCGAAAATGACGACCAGCCCGGCGACGCGCCCGTCTTTCGAGACGAGACGGCCCACGATGCTGCTCTCGCTCAGCGCAATCTTCCTGATCCGCGCGAGATCGTCATCGCTGAGCGAGCCCGCGTCGTCCACGAGGCGCTCCACGATCAAGTCGTCCCCTTCCGCCTCGGTGTGGTTGTAGTTGACGAGGGAGTCGACCCGTGTGGCCCTGGGCACGCGCCAGGCGGCTTCGGTCAACTCCTCGATGGCGGCGAGCGCCTCCCGCGTGAATACCGAACCCCCCTTGGGCGCGACCGCGATCACCGCCGCATTGGTCGCCGAATAGGTAGCCTCCATGGCGTCGAATGCGACGAGTTGGGGGTTGCCCTCGTCCAGCATGTCGCGCCAGTCGTTGGAGATGACGATGGTGCGGAGGCCGACCGCCAGGGCCAGCATGACCGCCACTGTCAAGGCGAGCACCAGCCATCGGCGGCGCAGCATGAACGCAATGTAGCGGTTCAGAGGTGCGGACATCGGGACCTCGCCGTCCGGCGGCTTGCAGGCGCGTTAAATCCGCCGGCTCTCCGGGCGGTTGTCGGCTGGTTGCGAAACCCGGGCATCGCCATGCGGCTTGCGCGGTGAAAATCCATGACGCCCGGGCCGCTGGAACAGTAAGCAAAGCGGAGCCATTATGGCCCAGCGGATCGGTGGATTCAAGTTTCTTGTCCCGTATCGGGCCCGACGGACGGCCCGCGATATCCGGGGGGTTGTCCAAAAAGCCCTCCTGACAAAGGGGGTTGAACCCAATCGGGGAGGGGCTGTTGAAAAGTCCTCCTCGCTCGGTCGGAATCGACCACAGCCGTCCTTCCGGCGTTATTGCTGCTCCTGTTGTAGGGGCCGCATACATGCGGCCCTGCCTTTTCGCCTTCACAATGCGGGTCGCATATATGCGACCCCTACACGTGTATTGACAACTCGACCATAGGGCGAGAGGTTCGGTCCGCTCCACAAGGACTTTTTCAACACCCCCCTACCGGGAGCGTCCTCGGACAGGCACGGAGGCCTGTCCCTACAGTCCCCTCCCCGGTCGGCTCCATACTCGGAATCACAAAATCAGGACTTTTTCAACAACCCCGTATGTCGCCCCTACAAAACCATCGCGCCTCCACCGCTTCGAGGGGTCTTCCCACAGGCCCGAGCCGCCGCATCCTGACCGCCTGAAAAAAAACTTGACAAACATATCGAGCGTCCATGAGTATGTCCGGGCCTATACATGAAGCGATCCGCCCAGAGCTCCGAGCCGGAGAAGAAACCGGATATATCGTCCGTCGAACGATTATGGAGATGGGTTCGAGTCGACCCGAAAGCGAGGAGACGCCATGAGACTGATTCCGCACCTGATAAACACTCGTTACCGGACGATTGCTGCGGCGGCAATTCTCGCCGCCTTCCTTCTCCCGGCGTTCGCACCCGATGCGCGCGCTGCGGATTCGGGCGCGCAAGCCGAGGGCTCGAGATGGTATCTCGGCCTGAACGTGCCGGTCATGTTCATCGACGACTCGGACAGCGTCGAGACCGGGACGGCGCAGGGAGTCCCGTACACGGCGAACGCCCTCACGGAATACGCTACGGGGTTCCGGGTCAGCGGCGTGGTGGGCCGTGAATTCGGCGCGGGCCTGCGCGCCGACGTCGAGCTGTTCTTCGCCCGGGCCGAGGTGGACAAGCTGATCTACAAGGGACGGACGACGACCGTGCCACAACTAAGTCCAGACCCTATTCGTATTCCGGGCGAAATTTCCATCCCCGTGTCCGGCTCGGCGAGCCAGGTGGGCGCCATGGTGAACGTCTGGTACGACTTCAACCCCGGCTCCAAGTGGAGGCCATACATCGGCGCCGGCCTCGGCCTCGTGCGGGTCGACTGGGGCGACGTGAAGTATGACCGAAACGGGGTCGCGCAGGGGGCCGCGAACCAGCTTGCGCTCATGCAAGCGTGCGTGACTCAACGCCAACCCCCAACCTGCACCCTGCCTCCACGGGTCCAACAAGGGGTATTAAGCCAGGCCACCCTGCCCCCGGGGACAGTGCCCGACCTCTCCGACACCGATACGGTGCTGGCCTTTCAACTCGGCGCGGGCGTGGGCTACCAGTATTCCGATGCCCTTACCATCCAGATGGGCTACCGCATGCTGAACGCCAGCGACCTGGAGTTCAGCGGCAGTAATACTGCAGGTCTGGGCGCAACGGCAATGGCGACGACCGAAATGCTGGTTCATCTCTTCGAGATAGGGATACGCTATCGGTTCTAGGCGCCGCGCGGACCCCGGGCGTCCCGCCGGGACGAGGAGCGGGGCGGCGCGCGCATCGAGCGGCAGCCGGCCGGGCATGCGGCCGGCCGAACCCGCAGGCTTCGAGCCAGGGGGTGGCGGATGCCGATGAAGACCGAGCGAATCGAACGCAGGGAAACGGCCTCGCTTCATCCATTTCCGGAAGGCTGGTACTTCATCGCCACCCGAAAGACGATAGAAAAAAAGAAGCTGACCCAGAGAACCTGGATGGGCGAGCAAATCGTCGTCTGGTGCGACGATGAGGGGCGCATCTGCGTGGCCGAGGATCTCTGCCCGCACCTGGGGTCGGAACTCGGCCCCGACGTCGGCGGCGTGGTGCGGGACGGCTGCCTCGTCTGTCCTTTCCACGGGTTCGAGTACGACGCCACCGGCCAGTGCGTCAAGACGCCCTACGCGCCTGCGCCCAGGACCGCCAGGCTTAAAGTTTTCGAGACGCGCGAAATACTGGGTCTCGTCTTCGCCTGGCGGGGGATGGACGGGAGGCCGCCGCAATGGCGCCTGCCGGAGGAGCCTGCCGGCGACGACTGGAGCGACCTCGAAACCTGGAGCGTGCGCTTCACGGGGCATCCCCAGGAGACGACCGAGAACTCCGTTGACGACGGACACCTGCGCTACGTGCACGGCTTCGGCAGCGTGACCCGGGTCGGAACCATCGAGGTGGAGGGCGCCTACCTCAAGAGCTGCTTCGACTTCACGCGAAGCCAGACTTTCGCCGGGATGAACATCTACACATACGACGTTTCCGCCGTCACCCACGTGCACGGGCTGGGCTATTCGTTCGTCGAGGTCACCGAGCACGGCATCGGCATGGAAACGCGCCTGTGGGTGCTCGCGACGCCCATCGACGCCGACCTGCTCGAAATAGTGCTGGTCAGCCAGCTGAAGCGATTACGCAAGCCGAAGCGGCCGATCTTCGGCATGCGCTTCCTGCCGCCGGGTCTGCGCACCTGGCTCATGAACAAAATCATCATATCGGCCCAGAAGCGCGACGTATTATCGGACGTCGTCATCTGGGACCGGAAACAGTATATTCCCCGCCCCCGCCTGTGCGGTTCGGACGGGGAGATAGGAGCCTTCCGGCGCTACTGCGAGCAGTTCTACCCGGATGGGGACGGTTGAGAAAGGCCGAGGTTTCGAGATCGTTCGTCGTAGGGACAGGCCTCTGTGCCTGTCCGGCTACGCGAGACGCGATGGTTCAGGAGGGGAGGACCCGTGTGTCCTCCCCTGAGCGTCGTTTTGGTCGTGAGCCTGATGTAGGGGTCGCATTTGAGGTTGTTGAAAAAGCCCCCCTGACAAGGGGGGTTGGGGGGTTGAACGCGATTGATGAATGAGCGTTTGACGCGACCGGGAAGGGGCGGTTTTTGTAGGTAGCGCTCCCAAGAAGGGAGCGCTACAGATATGCGACCCTCCCTGTCCGTGGCATGCGGGTCGCATGTATGTCGGACATATATGTCCGACATACAAAACCAACCCCCCTACCCCCCTTAACAGGGGGGTAAAGGCGATACCCCCCGACGAGGGGGTGGACGAAGAGGGAAGGGACACGCCACGCCATGGAAATCGGCAAGCTGTCGAAAGACCTCAAGGATGCGTACCGGGAAGGAGACGTCTCCCGCCGCGTGCAGGACTTCGAGGCCTGGCTCGACCGGGCGGCGGCGGAGACCGACGGCGCGGGCGGTTACGACCACGCCCAAACAGTGAAAGACTATTACGACCTTTGCAGCGGGTTCATGGTGTGGGGCTGGGG
>WTGD01000029.1 GCA_011523725.1 Nitrospinota bacterium | reverse complement strand
GTCATGCCCTGAGGATGAGCGTCAAGGAGACTCCACGCTTATCGTGCCACGATAAGCGTGGAGTCTCCTTGACGCTCATCCTCAGGGCATGACAAATTTCTGCCCGGACTTGGCCCGGAACACGTTTTACCCCTCGACCATATGGGTTCTGGAGAAAGCTACTTGGGTGTTCAGCTATACAACACGTTGACGAGAAAAAAAGAACCCTTCGAGCCCCTGGAAGCGGGGCGCGTGAAGATGTACGTCTGCGGCGTGACGGTTTATGACCACTGCCACCTGGGGCATGCGCGCGCCGCCATCGTCTTCGACGTGATTCACCGCTATTTCGAGTACCGGGGCTATGAAGTCAACTTCGTATGCAACTTCACGGACGTGGACGACAAGATCATCGCCCGCGCCAGGCGCCTCAAGGTTCCCATCGGCGAGCTTACCGAAAAGTTTATCCAGGAATACTACGACGACATGGACGCGCTCGGCGTCCAGCGGGCGGACGCCGCCCCGCGCGCCACGGAGAACGTCGCGGGCATGATCGAGATGATCGAGAAGCTCATCGAGAAGGGAATCGCCTACGAGATAGAGGGCAACGTCTACTACGACATCGAGAAGTTCGCAGACTACGGCAAGCTCTCCGGCCGCAACACCGAGGAACTGGAAGCGGGCTACCGCATCGAACCGGGCGAGGGCAAGCGCAACCCGCTCGATTTCGCTCTCTGGAAGGCGGCGAAGCCCGGCGAGCCCGAGTGGGAGAGCCCGTGGGGGATGGGCCGCCCCGGCTGGCACATCGAGTGCTCCGTCATGTCGACTCGCCATCTGGGCGAGCGCTTCGACATCCACGGCGGGGGGGAGGATCTGGTGTTCCCCCACCATGAGAACGAGATCGCGCAGAGCGAGGGCTGTTTCGGGCACGAGTGGGTGCGCTACTGGGTGCACAACGGCTTCGTGCAGATCAACCACGAGAAGATGAGCAAATCGAAGGGCAACTTCTTCACCATCAAGGCGATCCTCGAGGACCACCCCGCCGAGGTGATCCGCTATTTCCTGCTGGGGACGCACTACAGGCACCCGGTGGATTACTCGGATCAGGTGGTGGCCGACGCGCGAAAGGGGCTGGACAGGCTCTACAACGTGCGGCTCAGGCTCGCCCGAAGCAGCAGGGAGGATGTCGGCGGCTGGCTCGAGCGGGTGCAGGAGGCGGCCGCCGCCTTCCGCGCGCAGTTCACAGAAGCGATGGACGATGACTTCAATACCGCGCGCGCCCTGGGGTATCTCTTCGACTTCGCGCGCCAAATCAACGGCTTCATCAACGAGGCGGGCGCGCTGCCCGAATCCGCGGCGCAGCCTGCGCGCGAGGTATTCGAGGAAGTGGGCGATGTGCTGGGCCTGTTCGCCCACTCGCCCGAGGATTGGTTCCGGAGCGCCGCGAGCGTCTCGCCCGCAGAGGGAGAGGAAGACCAAAACGGCGCCCTGCGCGATGAGGAGATAGAAGCGCTGCTGGAACGCCGCGCCGAGGCGCGGGCGAGCAGGGATTTCCCAGAGGCCGACCGGATCCGGGAAGAACTCGCGGCGGCCGGCATCGTTCTGGAAGACGGCCCGGATGGCACCCTCTGGAAGAGACGAGTGCCGTGATGCCGCGAGCGGGCGAGGCCGAAGGTTTCGCGCTCGCCGGGTCTCATCCCGTCACCAAAGAGCATAACCCTTGAAGCGCAAACCCGAATACGTTTGCGGCGCGCACAGCGTCTTGGCGGCCTTGGAACGCGGGCCGGAGCGGGTGAAGCGGCTCCTCATCGCCGACGGTCGCCGGAACCGCCGGGTGGCCGAGGCGGCGCGGCTTGCCGAGTCATGCGGTATCCCCATCGAGGCGCTCGACGCCAAAGGGCTCACGAAAAAGGCCGCTAGCGCGCAGCATCAAAACCTCGTTGCGGAGGTCTCCCCCACGCCGCTTCTCTCGCTCGATGACCTCATCGAAGTCCAGCCCGAGTCGGCTCCGCCGATTCTGCTGCTCGACGGCGTGCAGGACCCGAGAAATTTCGGCGCGATATTAAGGAGCGCTGCGGCCCTGGGGGCGGGCGGCGTCGTCTGGCCGAAGGATGGCGCCGCGGGTCTCACGCCCGTCGCGGCGAAGGCGGCCGCGGGCGCGCTGGAGGTCGTGCCGCTCGCGCGGGTGACGAATCTGGCCCGCGCCGTCTCGACGCTCAAGGACGCGGGCTACTGGGCGCTGGCGGCGGATGCGTGTGGCGATAAGACGCTGGGCGTCGATGAGTTGCCCTGGCCCTGTTGCTTGGTGATCGGGGCGGAGGGCAAGGGCGTGCGCCCGCTCGTGCTCAAAACTTGCGACGCGCGCGTGCGCATCCCCATCGAGCCGAGCGTGGTGTCTTCGCTGAACGCCTCGGTCGCCGCGGCCATCCTGCTCCACGGCGTGCGAGGGAGTCGCATGAATTGGAAATCTGGAGGTAAGGAGACGTGATCCAACCAACCGATGTTAACTTGGCAAGCCCGACCGCAACCGAACCTTTGACACGTTGGCTGATATCCAAAGCAACAAAAAGGGGGACACTCACCTATAAAGAAGCAAGAGACCGTTTAGAAATAGAATGTGGTTTTGGCAGTATTGGCCGGGCATCAAGAATAGGACCCATAGCGGAGGCTGCTCAGGAAAAAATACGCAAACAATTTCCATCAGCACCTGTGCTTAACGTGCTTCTTGTCCGAAAAGATACGAGAAAGCCAGGCAGTGGTGCGCAAATACAGCTTTTCAAGCGCTTCCCCAACAGACGTTGGTTGAAGAAAAAGGATGCCCATAAACATCATCTTTGGGAGCGTGTAGTTAATGAGGCGACCGAAGAGGTTTATGCTTATTATAATTGGGAACGCCTGTATAAAGATATCTACAAGAAAAATTATAAACCCGACCCCCTCTATGCCGAGGGATCAGAAAAAGACGGTTTGCCCAAGGGACGTAGAGGCGAAGGCAACAACCACAAAACTCTGAGGTTATGGGTAAAAGATAATCCAAGTCGGATCGAGTGGAGCCTTAGTGGTGTCAGGGCTGAAACGGAAGTCGAACTCCTATCCGGTGATCGCGTCGATGTAGTGTTCAACTCTGATAATGAAATTGTAGCAGTAGAAGTCAAGTCTAAGGACTCGAATTGGGCCGATCTTCAGCGTGGCATTTACCAGTGCGTGAAATACAAGGCTGTCTTGGGCGCCCAGAACGACCGCTTGCCCGTGTCTTCTTGGCTTGTTACTGAAACGGAGCTTGATGGCGATTTGAAACGGCTCGCTAAAAAGCTAGGCGTTAAACATAAGATCGTTTCTCTGAAATAAGGCGATATGGCGGTTCTTGCTGTGGCTCGCAAACTCGTGCTCGCTCCTTGCGTTTCGCTCCCTCAAGGGGGATAAAGGGGGTTGACAAGGTGGGCCGGTGGGCCTACTTTAACCCGCCTTTGTTAGCTGGCGTAGCTCAGCTGGTAGAGCAGCTGATTTGTAATCAGCAGGTCGGAGGTTCGAGTCCTCTCGCCAGCTCCACGGCGGGACGCCCCTCCCGGACCCCGCGCCAGAATATCCGGCTGGAAGAGGCGCGCGCTTTTCCCAAACGGGCTTTGTTGAATATCGCGGCTTCGGGGAGTCGATGGTTGCCGCGAGGTTTTTTTGATAGCTTTTATGGTTGTTTTTCGATGAACGGCGGTTTTCAGGGGAGGTTCCCGAGTGGCCAAAGGGATCAGACTGTAAATCTGACGGCTCAGCCTTCGGAGGTTCGAATCCTCCCCTCCCCACCAGCAGATAGACATGCGGGACGCTTGAATACAGGCGCTTTGGATTCAGAGGCGGGAATAGCTCAGATGGTAGAGCATCAGCCTTCCAAGCTGAGGGTCGCGGGTTCGAGCCCCGTTTCCCGCTCCAGGATGATTCGAGGCTTTCGCATTTTCTTGATATGAATTTTATTCGTGCGGATTTCGGCTCCCGGGGTTGCTCTGGACTGAATAAGTTGTATTATCCGCCCGGAACGAATACCGGGGTTCACCGTTCGCTGAGGTGGATAGAAGATGTTCGCACGCCCGGGACGCAGCCGGCCCACGTAGCTCAGGCGGCAGAGCACTTCCTTGGTAAGGAAGAGGTCACCGGTTCAAGTCCGGTCGTGGGCTCCAGGGCGGGCGAAGTTCATTGAAATTTCGAGGTTCGTGCATTATCCTGCAGACCGCATGAAACGCCTTGGAATCCCTCGGGTTCACGTGGTTTCCCTCTGGCGATGGACAAGGTTTCGGCCAAGCGGGTATAAAGGCGCGTTTTCGGGAATGACAAGAGAGGGGAAAGGATTCCTCTCCCCAGAAAGATATTTTTGGATTATCCAATAGAAGGAGAATTCGCGTCATGGCGAAGGCGAAGTTTGAGCGCACGAAGCCGCA
>WTGD01000063.1 GCA_011523725.1 Nitrospinota bacterium | reverse complement strand
GCCCGACCCTCCAAGGGAGAGTATTTTTGCTTATTCTTGGATCGCGCTAAACTCTCCTTCACCGGGGGATTTTCACCCCCTTCACGAAATCCTCGTTCCGAACTTCTCTATCGCCCCCTTCGAGAGGGTAAGTTCCAGACCCCGCGCATCGTTCAGATAGAGCGTTCCGTTCTCGATTCGAGGCCGGCCCCAGGCCGGTAGAACGGCCCGGGTATATCCAGGCACGTATGCCATGCGGTGAAAAGGAGTATTATTCACCGCATTCCGTGCGGTAATTCTGCTTGCCTGTGCGGTGAATAAAGGGCATAATCACTGCAAACAATGCGGTGATTGATATGTGGATACATGAACATCATAGCTGGCCGGACTTCACCTGGGAGGAGGGGAAACTCGCCTCGATGCTTCCCGAGGTTCGGCATCGGCAGGGTCGTCTTCTCGGCAGGATGGAAGGGTTGGGTTTTGAACTCAGGCGTGAGGCGAGCCTGGGCACCCTGACGAGTGATGTGGTCAAATCGTCTGCCATCGAGGGAGAAAACCTGAATCCCCGGGAAGTGCGCTCATCCATCGCCCGGCGTCTGGGCATGGATGTCGCCGGGCTCGCGCCGGGGAGCCGTGATGTGGAGGGCATCGTTGACCTGATGCTGGATGCGACACAGGGATTTTCCAGGCCATTAACAAGGGAGCGTTTATTCGGTTGGCATGCCGCGTTGTTTCCGGGGGGCCGTAGCGGGATGCGCCGCATCACGACCGGTGGTTGGCGCACCCCCGAAGCCGGGCCCATGCAAATTGTTTCAGGCCCCGTTGGGCGTGAAAAGGTTCATTTCGAAGCGCCGGATGCGGGTCGGCTCGAAAATGAGATGGTGTCGTTTCTGGGATGGTTCGAGGACAAAAACAACCTGGACCCTGTTCTGAGAGCAGGTATCGCTCATCTTTGGTTCGTCACGATCCATCCATTCGAAGACGGCAACGGCCGCATTGGCAGGGCCATCGCCGATATGGCTCTGGCGCGTTCGGACGGCATGGCGGATCGTTTCTACAGCCTGTCAACGCAAATGGAATCAGAGCGCCAGGAATACTACGCGCAACTGGAAAAACAACAGCGCGGTACACCGGAGATTACAGGCTGGCTGGAATGGTTCCTCGGTTGCCTTGGCCGCGCGATCGGCGATGCCGAAGATACGCTGCGCAGCGTTCTGTTCAAGGCGCAGCTTTGGGGGGAAATGAACCGACAGCCCGTCAACGAACGCCAGCGCCTGGTTGTGAATCGTATGCTGGAGGATGATTTCGAAGGACACATGCACACTTCGAAATACGCCAGACTGGCGAAGTGCTCCACGGATACGGCGCTTCGGGATATTCAGGATTTAAGAGCCCGCGGGATTTTTATCCGGAATCCCGGTGGTGGGCGGAGTACGAGCTATCGCTTGCCGGATAGGGTCGGGGGGCAAGCCCTGGATTAGATTCAGCGGCTCAAAATAACAACAGGATTGACTGACGAATCGCTTGGCGCCTTCTCGTCTCCCTCACGCGATGCGCGTACCGAACTTCTCTATCGCTTCTTCCGAAAGCGTGAGTCCCAGCCCCGGCGCGTCGTTCAGGTATAGCGTTCCGTTCTCGATGCGGGGCGGGTTCTCGAAGAGTTCCGCCTGCAGCGGGTCGCGCTCGGGGTCCGTGAAGGACTCCACGATGCAGCCGGCCGGCGAGGCCGCCACGATGTGGGCGTGGATGAAGCAGTCGTGATGCGGCGCGATTTCCACGTGGTTGAGTTCCGCGAGGGCCGCGAGTTTTCGCCCCATGGTGAATCCGCCCATGCGCGTGCAGTCGAACTGCACGATGTCTATCGCCTGCTCTTCGAGCAGCGCGCGCACGCCGTGCCCGGTCTGTTCGCTCTCCCCGGCGGAGAGGGGGATGTCCGTCTTTCGCGCGAGAATCCTGAGTTCGCGCCTGTCGTCGAACCATCGCACGGGCTCTTCGAGCCAGCGGGGTCGGATTTCGGTGAGGAGGCGCGCGCCCTCGATGGCGGTGGGCAGATCCCACGCGCTGTTCACGTCGAGCATGAGTTCGGCCTCATCGCCGATGACCTCGCGGATGACCCGCAGCCGCGCCATGTCCTCCGCGAGCGAGGCGCCGCCGATTTTCGCCTTGAACGCCCGGTGGCCCTGATCGCGGAGCATTTCCATCTCCTCGCGCAGCTCGGCCAAATCCTTACCCTCTCGGTAATAGGCGCAGGTGACGTAGCAGGGGACTTCCTCGCGGTATCCGCCGAAGAGGCGGAACAGGGGCTGCCCGGAGGCTTTTCCCAATAAATCCCACATGGCGAGGTCCAGGGCCGCGCTGGTGATGAGCAGCCCGTTCCGGGACCATTCCTTTACATAGGCGAGCTTCTGGTGCGTGATGGAGAAAACCTTCTCATAGAGCCTCTCGGGCGCGAGGGCGTCCTCGCCGATGATGAGTTCTTTCAGTCCTTCGTTGAACATCTCGGCCGCGCCCTTGATGAGCAGGCGGCTGCTGCCCAGGCCGAAGCCCTCCAGCCCCTCGTCGGTTTTGAGGCGAATCAGCAACTCGTTCGCCTGGTGGACGGGGTAATGGCTGACCCAGTGGCCGCGTTCCTCGGGCGGGCCGGTGAGCATGTATGCTTCGACGTCTGTTATCTTCATGTTTTTCCTCATAAATGCGTAAAAGAAACCTCGGCCAGCGTCATAGGACCGGGGCAAGTTTGCCAGAGCTTCGGGGCGTTCACAATCGCGGGGCCTTGGGGTAGGATAGCGCGATTTCTGGAGCGTTTTACCTGAACCGGAGCCTTGCATCATGAACGATTTGCCGAGAGTGAGCTATCTGGGACCGGAGGCCACCTTCACGCACGAGGCCGCCATTCTGCGCTTCGGCGAGGGGGCCGCTCTCACACCCGAGCAGAGCATCGACGACGTGTTCGATGAGGTTGAGGGCCGCCGCTCCCGGTGGGGCGTCGTTCCGATAGAGAACGCGATAGAGGGCACGGTCAACATCACCCTGGACAGACTGCTGGAATCCCCGCTGCTGGTGGAGGGCGAAATCTGCCTGCCCATCGACATCCACCTGCTCACGAACGCAGGTTCCATCGAGGAGGTGGAGCGCATACTCAGCCACCCCCACGCGGTGGCGCAGTGCCGCACGTGGCTTCGCGAGAAGGCCCAAGGCGTCCGGGTCGAGCAGGTGCTGAGCACGTCGTTGGCGGCGAAGATGGCCGCCGATGACCCGAAACTCGCGGCCCTGGGCAGCCGGCTGGCGGCCGATCATTACGGGCTGAAGATTCTGGAGGAAAAACTCGATTCCGAGATCATCAACGTGACGCGCTTTTTCGTCATCGGAACCGAGAAGCCCGAGCGCGGGGCGCAATCGAAGACGAGTCTGTTCTTCGAGCTGCCGAACCAGTCGGGCGCGCTTTATCAGGCGCTTGCGCCCATCGCGGAGCGCAGGCTGAACATGACGAAAATCGAATCCCGCCCATCGAGAAGAGTGGCGTGGGAGTACGTTTTCTATATGGAAATCGACGGTTTCGCGGAAGACGAGGCAATCGCACAAGGTATTTCGGAATTGAGGAATATGGCGGATTTTATTCGCGTGCTGGGCTCGTATCCCGTTTTGGAAAAAGAGCGCACGATAAGCTGATTTTGCCGGATTCGAGCGATTTTAGAGACTTTCAGGCGTCTTGCGCCGCCAGCTCATGAGGAGAGGGGATGAAATTTCAAAGGGCGCGGCCCGTTTCGGACATCATCGTCTACCAGCCAGGAAAGCCGGTGGAAGAACTCGAGCGCGAACTCGGTATCGCCGACTCCATCAAGGTGGCCTCGAACGAGAATCCTCTGGGTCCCTCGCCCAGGGCGCTGGCGGCCCTGAACGGCGCCGCCTGCGATTTGCACCGCTACCCCGATGGCGGGGGTTTTTATCTCAAAAACGCGCTGGCAGAACATCATGGTCTGGCGCCTGCGAATTTCGTCCTCGGAAACGGAACGAACGAGGTTCTGGAGATTCTGGCTCATGCGTACTTGGACCCCGGAGACCCCGTGGTTTTCTCAGAGGGCGCCTTCATCGTCTACCATATCGTCTCTCAGCTCTGCTCATGCGAGATCAGGCGCGCCCCGATGCGCGATTATCACCAGGACCTGGACGCCTTGGCGGACCTCGTATGCGAGAAGACGAAAATCGTTTTCCTTGCGAATCCCAACAACCCCACGGGTACGGCGGTGGGGGAGGGGAAACTCCGCGAGTTTTTGGGAAAAATCCCGCAGACTACCCTACTGGTCATGGACGAGGCCTATTGCCACTACGCGCATCTGGAGGATTATCCCGATGCTGCGCGGATGCTGGGCGAATTCCCGAACCTGGTCGCGATGCGCACCTTCTCGAAGGTCTATGGCCTGGCCGGCCTGCGC
>WTGD01000128.1 GCA_011523725.1 Nitrospinota bacterium | reverse complement strand
GCCGAAGAACCGGTAGGTCTTCGCCTCGATGAGGCTTGGCCCCATGCCGCGACGCGCATGCGCAACGGCCTCACGGCTCGCCTCGTAGACCGCCGCCACGTCCATGCCGTCCACCGTCAGGCCGGGAGCGTCGTAGCCTTTCGAACGCACGCTGATGTCGTCCACCGAGGTGGAATACTCCGCGGGCACGCTGACGGCGTACTGGTTGTTCTCGCAGAAAAACACGACCGGCAGCTTCCAGATGGCGCACAGGTTCATGGCTTCATGAAACGCGCCGTTGTTCGAAGCCCCGTCCCCGAAGAAGACAACCGCCACCTGGTCTTTGCCTTCGAGCTGGTACGCGAGGCCGATGCCCGCCGCCATCGGCATGTTCGCGCCCACGATGGAGTGCGCGCCGTAGTGGCCCTTCGAGACGTCGGCGATGTGCATCGAACCGCCCTTGGAGCGGCAAAGGCCGGTCACCTTGCCCATGAGTTCGGCCAGCATCTCGGGCAGGCGCGTTCCCTTGGCGATGGAGTGGCCGTGCCCCCGGTGGGTTGTGAGCACGGCGTCGTCTTCGCGCAAGGCCGCGCATACGCCAGCGGAGCACGCCTCCTGGCCGATACTCACGTGCACGCCGCCCACCACCTTGCCCGCCATGTAGAAATCATCCGCCGTCTCCTCGAATCGGCGGATCCGGAGCATGGCGCGGTACATCTCGTGCATGCGTTTCCGGGTCAATCGAGAAGTCGCCCTGGCCAAGATAGGTCCTCTATGAAAGCAAGTTTTTCGCCGCCGCCACGATTTTCTCCGTGCTCGGCAGGACGATGGCTTCGAGTTTCGTGTGAACGGGAACGGGTACGTCCAGAGCCGCCACGCGGGCGATGGGCGCTTCGAGCGCGCCGAAGGCCGCCTCCTGAATCGAGGCGGCGATCTCCGCCCCCACGCCGCCGCTCTTGTGCCCTTCTTCGGCGATGAGACAACGGCCCGTTTTTCGGGCCGACGCCGCAAGCTCCTCGATGTCCAGGGGATTGATGGTCCTGGGGTCCACCACCTCGGCGTCCACGCCTTCTCCCGCGAGCAATTCGGCGGCTTCCAGGCAACTGCGCGCCTGGCTTCCGATGCCGATCAGCGTAATGTCCGCACCCTCTCTTTTCACCGCCGCCTTTCCGATGAGTTCGGTATGATCGCCATCGGGCACGGGGCCCTCCAGGGAGTAAAGCGCGCGGTATTCCACGAAGAGCACCGGGTTGTCCTCCCTGATGGCGGACTTGAGAAGCCCCTTCGCGTCCGCCGGGTCGCTCGGCACGATGACGCGCAGGCCCGGCACCTGGATGAACCAGGCCTCGAGACATTGGCTGTGCGTCGGGCCGTTTTGCGAACCCCCGCCCTCGGGCGCCCGGATGACCAGGGGCACGCTCACCTGGCCGCCGAGCATATAGCGCAGCTTGGCCGCCTGGTTCGCGATGGGGTCGATGGCCAGCATCATGAAATCGATGCGCCGCATATCGAGCACGGGTCGATAGCCCGCCATCGCGGCGCCTACGGCGGCGCCGGTGAAGCCCAATTCGCTGATGGGCGTGTTGCGCACGCGCTCGTGGCCGAACCTCTCACCCAGCCCCGCCGTGGCGGGCGAGATGGCGGAAAGCGCCACGTCCTCGCCCATGAGGAACACCTTCTCGTCGCGCGCCATCTCCTCGTGGAGCGCCTCGTTGATCGCCTGCGCATAGGAAATGGTGCGCATCTTCGTCTCAGGCATAGAGGTCCTCATACACTTCATCGGGCGCGGGTTCGGGGCTTTGACGCGCGAAGGCGAGCGCATCTCTCAATTCGTTCTCAACAGCTTCCGCGTGCGCTTTTTTCTGCGCCTCGCTCACGCCGAGTATCCGCTCGGCGACGAGGAGGGGGTCTTTCGCCTTCCATTCATTCCATTCCTCCTCCGTCCTGTACGGCCCGAACTGGGGGTCTTTTCTCGAGTGGCCGAAATAGCGGTAGGTCTTCGCCTCGACGAGGCTGGGTCCGAGACCCCGCCTCGCGCGATCCACGGCCTCGACCATCACCTCGTGCACCGCCAGCACGTCCATGCCGTCCACCGTGACGCCGGGCGCGTCGTATGCCGCCGCCCGCGCGCTGATGTCCGCCACCGAAGTGGCGTACTGCACCCGCGTGCTGGAAGCGAAATGGTTGTTCTCGCAAAAGAAGATAACCGGCAGTTTCCAAATCGAGGCCAGGTTCATCGATTCATGGAAGCTCCCCTCGTTCGCCGCGCCGTCTCCAAAGAAGACGACCGCCACCTGCCCCTTTCCCTCGAAATGAAAGGCCAAGCCGATGCCCACCGCCATGGGCATGTTCGAACCCACGATGGAATGAGCGCCGTAGTGACCCTTCGACACGTCGGCGATGTGCATGGAACCGCCCTTGGCGTGGCAAAGCCCCGTCGCCTTGCCCAGGAGCTCCGCCATCATCTCGGGCAGGCGCGTTCCCTTGGCGATGGAATGGCCGTGGCCCCGGTGGGTGGTGAGAATCGCATCGTCATCACGAAGCGTGCTGCACGCGCCGACCGAGCAGCCCTCTTGGCCGATGCTCACGTGGATGCCGCCCACGACCTCGCCTTTTTCGAACAGCTCGAACGCCGTCTCCTCGAACCTTCGTATGCGCAGCATGTCGCGGTACATCGTCTGCATACGCTCATCGCCCAAAGGCGCTTTTTCTTCAGACAAAAGGTGTTCTCCTTTGCGCGGGAGGATGAATTTTCTCGTTTGGAGTTACCAAGACTCTCACAAATCGTTGCAGCAAACCAGCGATCAAGAGGACTTCGCCTTTTCTTCCTCGGCCTGCTCGTCGGCGATTCGCTTGAGCGCGTAAAGGCCTTCCATCAGCACGGGCGCGCCACCGCCGATGCTGGCCACCTCGAAGGCTTCGAGCACTTCTTCCATCGTCGCGCCCAGGCGCAGGGCCTTTTTCGTGTGGGTGTAGACCTCGTGCTTCATGCCCTTGAAGGCGAGCAGGCCGATTTCGATGAGCTCGCGCGTCTTGGGGTCGAGATGCCTGGGCTCTTCTTTGAAGAATCCCCAGTGCATCTGCGCGTAGACCTCGAAGTAATCCGGGTCCAGTTGCGCGCCGAAACCGAGCACGTCGTAGACGAAGCCGCGGTCGCCATGAATCTTCTCGGTGATGCGCCTTACTTTCTCTTCCCTGGTTTCTTCCACCATTTTCTTCTCCTCATGATGAGCAAAACAAAAGCGGGGGTCTCATGGTCAAGAAACCCCCGCCGCGAACACGAAAATCTACGCCGTCTCGAACCTGTCCATCCACCAGTCCGCGATCCACTCCCCGCACATCGGAAGGTTGTCGAACACGCAGTGCTGACTGCCGCCGTCCTCGACGGTGAAAACTTTAAGTTCCTTCTCCTCGGAGCCGCACGCCTCATAGAGCCTGTGAGCCATCTCGACCGGCACGATATTGTCGTCCTGCCCATGGGTGATGCAAATCGGCATGCGTATCTTCTCCGCCACACCCGCCAGAGTATAAGCCTTGCATTTTTCCATCGCGGAATCCATGTCCGGCGCGCCCAGCACCCAGGGCAACTGCCAGATAGCCGAGGAGGAGATGGTGCCGCCGCTTTCGAGCACTTGCCTTCTGTGCATCCATACCTCGTGATAGTCGAAATGCGCCCCCCAGGTGAGGCAGGCCGCGTAGCGGTGCTCGAAGGCGGCGATGCGCGGCGCGTAGTAGCCACCCATGCTCATGGCCATCAAGCCGATGCGCGCGGAATCCACCTCAGGACGCGCATCCAGAAAATCGAACGCGGCCGTTCCCGCCACCTCGTAATCGAAGCGGCTCGGTATCTTCCCGAGCCTGAGCGTCTCGCCCTGGCCGGGCCCGTCCACGCAGAGCACCCCCACGCCGCGCTCTATCAGCGCAAGCGCGCCCCACAAGACGGTAATCTCCTTCGAGCCATCGAGACCATCGAAAAAAGCGACGTAGGGATCGTTGCCCGTCGGGTTTTTCGGCGGAAGCAGGTACGCCGCCAGCGGGCCTTCCTCGTAGGGAATATCCACGCGCTCGAATCCCGGGACGCGGTATTTCATCCCCTTCTCATAGTGAGGCAGGAGCTTACTGTAGGAATCGGATTTTCTCGGGTCGTCGGGGTGGACGAAACGCTCGCTCGCGTAGCGGTAGATGGCGCTCCGCACGTAAGCCGACATCGCGGTGCGCGTGTGGCCCTTTCGCTCCTCGTCCTCCGCGCGGGCCAGCGTCTTGTCCGACATCCAGGACCAGGCGTCGTGCCAGGCCTCGGCGTCGCCGGCCCGCCCGCTCAGGCGCTTGCCGATCTGATCGATTTCGTGGAAGTTCGATCCCCCCACAGCGGCGATGTTGATCTGCCCGCTCATCAACTGCGACCAAAGATAGTGCTCTGGAAAATACCGAAACCACGAGCCGATGATG
>WTGD01000118.1 GCA_011523725.1 Nitrospinota bacterium | reverse complement strand
ACGCACGAGCGCGCGCGCCGTATCCTCCGCTTCAGGCTCCCGAGGCGCGCCCGGCCAAGGCAAAACCGTCAAGAACCTTACGGCCTGCGCCAGCGCTTTCATGGGCGCCCCTCCTCCTCGTGCTTTCAGATGCGCTTGCGAATCATTTCCGGAATTCTACGACTGACGGGCAAGACAAAGACAGGCGCGAAATCCCTCCGAGGAGAGTCCGCCTTTCGAACAAAACCCCGAGGCCAGGCCCGGATGAGGAGAATCAGAAACAATGCTCTTCGGCAGGAAACGCGCCTTCTCGCACCTCCCGGCAGTAGCTGTCTATCGCCTCGGTAGTCATATGCCCGACATCGGCATATCTCTTCACGAATTTCGGCGTGAAATCGCGGAACAGCCCAAGCATGTCGTGGGTGACGAGCACCTGGCCGTCGCAATCAGGGCCCGCGCCGATGCCGATGGTGGGAATGTCGATCTCACGCGTCACGCGCGCGCCCAAAGCCGCCGGGATGCCCTCGAGTACGAGAGAAAACGCGCCGCCCTCCTGCACGGCCACCGCGTCGCGCAGCACCTGATCCGCCCCTTCATCGGTTTTCCCCTGCACCTTGAAGCCGCCGAACGCATGGACGCTCTGGGGGGTGAGGCCCACATGCCCCATCACGGGAATCTGGCTATCCACCACCGCGCGTATCTCGTCCTTGACGCGGACGCCGCCTTCGAGCTTCACCGCCTCCGCGCAGCCCTCCTGAATGAGGCGGCCCGCGTTCAGGATGGTGTCGCGCGCGCTGACGCCGAAGGCGAGAAACGGCAGATCGGCCACGAGCAGCGCCTTGGGCTTGGCGCGGCTCACCGCCCGGGTGTGGTGCACCATGTCGCCGAGGGTCACCTTCGTCGTATCGGGATAGCCCAGAACCACCATGCCCAGGCTGTCGCCGACCAGGATGACGTCCACGTCGGCGCCATCCACGAGTTTCGCCGTGGGGTAGTCGTACGCGGTGACGGAGGTGATCTTCTTCCCGCCCTTGCGCGCCTGGATGATTGAGGTGGTGACTTTCTTGCGCGTTTTCTTAGGTGCGCCGTTTCCGTTGCCGGAATTTTTACCGTTGGAATACTGCCTGGCGAGGTTTTTTGTACTCATGGTCGCTCCCTCTCTGGGTGAACGCCTGCTACAAGGCCGATTTCGATGCTCTGTTTTCTCCGTCAACATGTCCAGGGCCGGCGGCTCCCGGCACGAATGCAAAGCCTATGAATTCCCTCCCTCGATGTCAAGGCGTTCATCGCCATGCGCATCCAGTGAGATTTTATCTTTTTCAAGAGACAATATCCGATAATACAGCGATTTATGGGTGGAAAACAAGACGCCGCGCGCATCCGCGCGCTCGATGAAGCGTCCCGTCACCTCGCGGATCTCGCTTCGGCGGCCCCGCATCAAATCCTGCCACATGGAATTCCTGTTGCCGGCCGTGGCCCGCGCGGTTTCGCGAACGATCTCGAGAGCGTCGAGCGTCATGCCTTCCGCGTCGATGAGCGCCTGCAACTCCTTCGCCAGGGCGTCGACGAGCACGGCGGCGGAGGGAGTCTCCAGCAACTCGCCGTTTCTGAGCTCGAGCGCGGCTCCCAGGGGGTTGATGACGGCGTTGGCCACCGCCTTCCGCCATTCCGCCTCCTTGCCGTCGCGATTTTCGTGGACGCGAATTCCCAGAGCTTCCAGAAACTCCGCCAATCGCCTCACGAGAGAGGCGTCATCCGCAGCCCCCGGCTCGGGCGCCAGGGTGACGTCCAGCGCGCCGAACTGGTTCACATGCCCCGGTTTCGTGATCTCCGCACCTGTATTGACGAGGCCCCGCACGACCCCGCCTTCCCGATATGCGGGCGGGAGATCCTTGCAGACATCCAAGCCGTTCGAGAAAACGGCCATAAGCGTTCCCTCGCCCATCATCCCGGAGAATTCTTTCGCCGCCGCTTCGATTCGCCCCGCCTTCACGGTGAAGAAAAGGTGCGAGGCCGTGAGGTTCATGGCGCCCCTGGAAACCAGGGGCCGGGCCGGATAGGCCGCCTCGCCGCGAATATGGACGCCGTTTTTCTCGATTTCATCCAGATGCGCCGACGTCTCGGGGCCCGGGGTCGCGGAGCCCGCCAGATACACCCGGCCCTCGGGGAGGTTTCTCTGCAGATGCGCCGCCAGCACGGTCCCCACGGCACCGGGACCCACGATGACGATGGGTGGATTGTTCTCCGCCAAGTGTCGCGCCTAGCCGCCGAGCGAGCGCCAGAGAAGCAATACGCCCACGAAGATGAAGACGAAGGCGAGGAACACCTTCATCTTCTCGCCGTCGACGCGGTTGTTGATGAACGGCGATATCTGGCCGCCGCAAGCGACCGCGGGGATCGTCATGAACAGGATGTTCCAGTGCACGTTCACCTCTCCGGATGAGAACACGTAGGCATGCACCAGGGTGGCGGGCAGCACCGTCGCGAAGACGATGAGAATCCCCGTGCCCACCGCCACGCGGACGGGCAGCCTGTCCTTCACGATCAGGGCGGTGGTCGTGAGCTCGCCGATGCCGATGCCCGTAAAACCCACGAGAACTCCTCCCAAAGCCGACCAGCTGTGGCCGAAAGCCCCATGCTCGTAGCGGTACCAGTATCTCCTGCCCGCCGCGTCCATGCGGGTGGGCTTTCCGGCGCCTTCCGCCTGCTCCGCCTCCTGGATTCCGCCCTGAAAGTATGCGAAGAGCATGGCGGCGGAGAGAAGCACCATCATCCCGCCCAGCAGGCCCAGTATGAGCTGCGCGGGCACCGAATGGGCGAGGAACCCGAACGCCATGCCCACCGGGATGGACACGACGAGCACCTTCCTGGCGATGTCGTAATCCACCAGCCTTCTTCGCATGTAGCCGGTGAGCGCGCTGCCGAAACCGAAAATCTCGATGGATAGCGCCAGGAACACGGCCTCCAGGGGGACGATGGTCACGCCCGCCGCCCACGGGAAAAGCAGGATGAAAATGGGCGCGAAGAAAACAGCACCCTCCACGCTCGTGCTCGTCGCCGTGAGGCACACGCAAAACGCGATGGGCAGCATCCACCAGAACTCGAAAATATATTCAATCACGGCGCCGGTCTTCCTGTATGACGAACTTATGAGGACAAAAGCACCAAATCAAAATCAACTATTTCAGGGTGCAAGAGGGCGACGACGTGAAACTCCCTTAAGGGGCAACGCTCCCCCTGCGAACCGCCTCGCCCATGCGGGCCGCCTCGACGGCCGCCCCCACGTCGTGGGTGCGAATCACGTCCGCCCCGCCGAGGACGGCGAAGGCTTCGGCGACTTTCGAGCCGATCAGCCGCTCCCCCGCCGCCTCGACGCCCGTGATCGCTCCAATGAAACTTTTTCTCGAAACGCCGACGACCAGTGGATAACCCAAATCCCTGAGCTCACCCATCCGCCTCAATATCTCGAGGTTATGATCCCACGACTTTCCAAAGCCGATGCCCGGGTCGATCAGCACGGACTCGATACCGTCCCCCTCGGCCAGACGCGCGCTTTCTCGCAGATAGTGCGACAACTCGCCCATGAGGTCCTCGTACTCGGGGTTCACCTGCATCGTGCGCGGCTCGCCCTTCATGTGCATGGCGACGGCCGCTGCGCCGGACTCCGCAATCACGGCGCGCATCCCGGGATCGCGAAGGCCCGTGATGTCGTTCACGATGTGAACCCCCGCCTCGAGCGCTGCCCGCACCACGCCGGCCTTGGACGTATCCACCGAGACGAGAGGGCCGTCTTCCATATCCATGCGCTCCAGAATCGGGATGATCCGCCGGATTTCCTCTGCCTCGTCCACGCCCTGTGAGCCGGGCCGGGTGCTCTCGCCGCCGATGTCGATGACGTCGGCGCCCTCTTCCGTCATGCGGGCGATCTGCTCCAGCGCAATCGCCGTGTCGGAAAATTTCCCGCCGTCGGAAAAACTGTCCGGCGTCGCGTTCAGGACGCCCATGATGCGCACTTGTTCGAAATCAAGCTCCCGCCCGCGGCACTTCACGGGGGGCGCAGGAGTCCACTTCACAGGCGCGAAGCGCAGGCCGTCCATCACGGGAGCGCCTCGGGGGGAAACGCGCTCCCGCTCTCCACGATGCGCTCCTCGCTCACCCAGCGGCGCCTGAGTTCGCCGGCCAGGAACATCGACCCCGTGATGATGACGAGGTCGTTCTCTCCCGCTTCCTCGAGCGCCTGGTCGAGCGCCCCCCACGCGTCGATGCGCGTTTCCACATCCTCGGCTCCCGCCTCTTCGAGCGCACGCGCAAATACATCCGGCGCGAGACCGGGCCTTGGCGCACTCGCCGGGGGAAGCGTGACGAAAAACCTGTCCCCCACGGGAGCGAACACATCCGCCATTCCGGCGAAATCCTTGTCGCTCACCGCCCCGAGAACGAAAACGAGGCGCTCGAACAC
>WTGD01000448.1 GCA_011523725.1 Nitrospinota bacterium | reverse complement strand
GGGGGTTGGTTTTCAGGTCGGGGGAATGACGAGCGGAGCGGGTTTTTCAACAGCCCCTAACGATGGGAGAGTATGTTGATGAGCTTCCCACAAGGGTCGCGGGCGTAGAACCGACGAACGCCCCAGGGTTCGTCCGTCAGTGAATACACGATCTCGAATCCGGCGGCGCGCATCCGGCGATACGCCATATCGACATCGTCCACTTCGATGGAAAGGTCCGGGACCTCCGTTCCGGATCCCCCCTCGGTCGCGAAGCCGATCTGGACAGGAGCGTCCGCGCCGGAGGAGAGGGTCATGTACCACCCGAGGTCCATCGCGATCTCAAGGCCCAAAACATCGCAATAGAATCGCCGGGCGTCCTCGGTTCGATCCACCGCGATGTTTGCGACAACACGTTTGACCTCCATTTTGTTCTCCCACACCAAACGTTATCGCAAATCCAGTGCGCAAGGGCCGTCAAACCGCGCTACGACAGCGCAATCACTCCGCAGAGTCGCATTCCCCCGGTCGGCTCACTCTGGGCTTTGGGCTAATACCCCTCGTCGATCACCTCCTTGAGCTGCGTGCAGCCGGCCACGAGCGCCGTCATCCCGCAGGGGGGCAGCATGCACTCCAGGGCTTCGGTCGCCTCCTCGACGGTCGCGCCGAGCTGGAGCGCCTTTTTGAGGTGGTTCTTGATGCCCTCGGTGTCGGAGGGGTCGCGCGAGGCGCTCGCCACGGCGATGAACAGCTCCTTGTATTTCTCGTGAAAGGGGCCCTCTTTCTTCATGATGTGGTTCTTCAGGTTCTCGTAGTTCTCCAGAAGCTCCGGGTCCACCTCGCAGAGGAGTTCGTACGCCGGATAGATGAACCCCCGCGCCGCCTTCATCTCCTCGTACAAGGCCCTGCCCCGCTCGCTCATCGCCATTATGAATCCTCCCTGAACAAAGGCGCGCAACTGCTGCGCCCAGGTTTTCCGCTTTTATGGATACACTTCCTTCTCCAGCACGGAGATCTCATGCCCCGGCAGGATGTATTCCTCCTTCGTGGCGCGCTCGATGCACTTGTGGATGGAGTCCATCGCGTCGCGCATGCTCGACATCTGGCCGGCGGGAACGCGGCGCTCCAGGCCTTCATTGATCTGGATGACGTCGGCGGCGATGACGTAGGTGCCCACGCGCGTCTCCACGGCGACCGAGCAATGCCCCGGCGTATGGCCCGGCGTGTGGAAATAGGTGACGCCCGGCACGATCTCGGTATTGTCCTTCCAGATCGGCTCGAAGATGATGCCCTGCTGGGCGATAACCGGCCAGCGGGTGTTGGGGTGGATCGGCGCGTCGTAGGGCTTCGCCTGCAGCGCGACCGGGCACATGGAGTACTGAAGCTCCTCCGCCCACACGTACTTGATCGCGTTGGTGAACAGGTCGCAGTTCTGCGAATGGTCCCAGTGGAGGTGCGTGAGGATGAGGATGTCCACTTCCTCGGGCTTCCAGCCCGCGCCTTCGAGCTGCTCGCGCACGCCCTGGCCGGGTTCCCGGCTCGCGGGCCAGGGTGCGCCGCCGCGCTCGGGGTCCAGGAAACTGGTGTCGACCACGACTTTCACATCCTTGCCGTCGTGGTCCTTCGCCCCCTCGATCATGTAGATGAACGAGGGAATTTCGAGTTTCGTCCCGAAGTTCGTCCAATACACCATGTTGGAGTAATCCGTGTGAATGGTGCCGCAGTTCAGCGGACGGATGGTGAGGTCTGACATGGAATCTGTTCCTTTCTGCTTTGTATCGCGTCCGCATCGGGCCGCAAATTCAAGATGGCGAAATCGCCGGATAATCACCGGCCGGGCGCCTCATGGCCGGTGAACGGATATACGTTATTAGGCCCGCGCAGTTCGGGAGAAACGCACCACCTCCATCAGTTCATCGGGGCCTTCGGGTTCTATGGCGTCTAAGCCGAGCGCGAGGTTCAGCCGGTTGCTCATGTTCCGGTACGAGACGGAGCCGATGATGTCCAGTATGTTCTCGTCCGAGAAGCCCGCCTCGCGCAGCGCGTCCAGGTCCGCCTCGCTCATGGCGTAGTGGTCGAACGTGAGTTTTTCGGCGAAGGCGAGCATCGCCTTGTCCGCATCGTCGAGCACCGGAGAATTGTCCCTGTCCGTCACCACGGTGGCCACGTCGGCCAGCGTTACGTCGTCGCCGCTTTCAGCACGGAAAGCCTGGCCATGGTTCATCGTTCAGCCATAGCACCCGCCGATGGTGGCCACGTAGTAGGAGATCAACTCCTCGCGCCTCCCGCCCAGCGTCGAGTTGCCGCCATGAACAGCCATGTTCATCGTCTGGCGCCCGTTCAGGACCTCGGGCCTGCGCGCCATCGTGAGCAGCAGCTTGGGCACCGCGCCCCGTTTCGCCCGGATGCCCTCTAAAATCCCGCGCGCGGGTTCCTGCGCGTCATTCAGCCTTAATGGGGATATCCACATACTCCGTTCTCCTCGATACCGATGTTAGTCGTTCGACCTCGCCGCGCGCTCTTCGGCGAACGCGGGCATCACCTCTTTCGCAAACCTCTCGATGGATGCAATCGCCTCGTCCTGGGCGATGCCGCGCAGCACGAAGATCATGATGTGATTCACCTGGAACTCCTTCTGGAGCCGCTTGAGGTCGACGATCACCTTCTCCGGCGGGCCGATGACGCCGCCGCCCTCGATGACCTGGCGGATGTCGACGTCGTAGCTCCAGTTGCGCTTGAGCGCCTCTTTCTCCTCGAGCGGCATCTCGATGGCGTTCACCGCGCTGCGGTAGGAGAGATACCAGGATTCTGAGGGTTCGATTTGCCGCCAGGCGTGCTCGGGGTCGTCGCACACGTGGACGTGGTGCGCCATGAGGGAGGGATAATCGTCCGGGTCGCCGCCTCGTTGCCGCACGGTATCCTGGAAGAGCGCCATCTTCTCCAGATACACGTCCGGCCCCTTGAAGGTGCCCGACGCCATGATGTTGAAGCCCTTCTGACCGGCGAAGACGTAGGTTTCGGGGCTCGTGCCGGCCAGCCAGATGGGAGGACGCGGCTTCTGGATGGGTTTCGGGAAAATCTCCGCGTCGATGCAGCTGTAGTGCTTCCCGTGGAAGGTGAGGCATTCCCCCTCCAGCAGGCGGGTCATGACTTCCAGGCCCTCCTGCATCTTCTCCCTGCTCTCCGACGGTGAGATGTTGAAGCCCTGAAACTCCTTGGGTTGGGAGCCTCTGCCGACGCCGAGCTCCAGGCGGCCGCCGCTCAGCACGTCGACGAGAGCCGCCTGTTCGGCCAGGCGCACCGGGTTGTGGAAGGGCATGATGCAGATGGCGGTGCCGATTCTGATCTTCTTCGTTCTTTGCGCGATGGCGAGTGCGACCATCAGGGCATCGGGGCACATGCCCACGCGGGAGAAGTGGTGCTCGGCCAGGAACACGGTATCGTAGCCGAGTTCGTCGGCCACCTCGCACTGTTCGATCAGCATATCGAACTCGCGCTTATAGGTTTCCCCCTCCTGGCAGGCAGGAATGTAGAAAAGCGAGAATTTCATCTTTCAGGTCTCCGTCCCGTCCATGAAAATCCTGCGCGCGGGGCGGCTTACGCGCCCATCGTGAATACCTTGTCCGCCCGGATGCGGTAGATGACGCGCACCTGGCCCGCCTGGCGGTTGGGATAGCTGTCCACGCCCAGGTACTTGTTCGCCAGGGCGTCGATGTGCTCCTCCGCCCCGTTCTCGGTGATCTCCACCACGGTGCCCTGAATCCCCACATATTTATAGGGATTCTCCGGATCGACGATGGCGATCGACACTTTGGGACGCGCGCGCATGTTGATGTCCTTCAGGCGGTCCTTGGCCGAATTGACCTCGATGATGTCCCCGTTGGTCTTGAACCACACGGGAGAGACCTGGGGGGAGCCGTCCTTGTTCTGGGTGCCCAGATACAGGAGGGCCTTGGTGTCGAGAATGCCGGCATGAGAATCGGGTATCAGCGCCATTTTGGGTTCCTCATATGAAAAAGACGGTCGATTACGCCCCGGATGCGATCATACGCACCTGGGCAAAACCTCTTCGGTGAACATTCGGAGCGATTCGTCGAAATCCTGGACCGGCGGATCGATCATGATGCTCCTGACGCCGTAGGACTCGATTTCCTGGATGCGCTCGACGCACTGCTCGGGCGTTCCTGTGATGGTGAAGCGGTCCAGAATGTAGTCGGTGATGAGGGGCACGTGCTTGGGGTCGCGCCAGTTGCTCACGTCGAAGTTGTCGAGCAGATTCTGGATTTCCGGCTTGTACGGGTCGGGCACCGAGTCGAGCCTCATGCGGAAGTTGTGGTGCGCGCGAGAAGGCGCGAGCGCGGGTGGCGAACCTCGCGAACCACACCTTCCCCATGACACCCGGCTCGGAGCCCGACCCGTCCAAGCCGGCAACCCAGAATCTGCCTGACAACTTCGACGTGATCAAGGGGGCCCACCCCAAACAGCTGTCCC
>WTGD01000371.1 GCA_011523725.1 Nitrospinota bacterium | reverse complement strand
GCGGGAGGCCGTCCAGGGTGGGGGGGGTGACGATTCTTATGTCGGGAGGTGAATTAGGGCATCGGAATCTCAGGTGTGTGAACCGCATTTAGCAAATGAGGGCGTCAGCGAAAGTATTTGAGGGTATGAGACCGTCCCGGAGGGAGTATTACGTCCTGATATCACTCGACATCTGGTTCTACATTTAGTTCATCATCTGGCATGTTCACTTGCTCAATATAACCAGAACGATTTACGCTGCAATCCACAATATCTCGGAACATTTTTGTCGATACACCCAATTGCCTCGCCATGCGATTTTGTAAATAGTCATTGATGTCCTGATTATTGTGCGACATGAACGTCTCGCCAATTAACTTTTCCTCATCAAATACTCGGTAATATATATGATGGCCGTCTTCATCAACTTCACATTTCAACTTGCTTCGCAATGCTCTTCTGACTTCACGCGCTTTGTAGGTGGGCATTCGGGGTGGACTACCAATTTACAGTAACAGCTTGATGAAAAAGACCATCAAGGCGTAGCTTGCGTTTCTCCATATGTTTAGAGAGTTTTTTCGCAGAGTGAATGGCCTTCCATGATGCTTTCAGTGCCTCAAAGAGCGAAGCCATCGCTTCATCAGGAGTTGAACCTTCCCCATGATGCGGCAAATCCGGTTCCATCAGCACATCAGCAAAATATCTTCCATCTATCTCGTGCGTCTGAACAAAAACCGGAATCCCCTCAAAAGGTTGTAGCTGTTGTTCAATAGGAGTGTAAGCAGCTATCGAAGAACTTAATGACGTGCACTTACTACCAGTTGAGATGTTATTTTCAGTATCAAATAAAGTGGTATTCATTTCTTTATGCTCTTCTTATGGATGTTATGCAGATTCTAAAACTGTAATGATAGTTCCACTTCTCACGTTGTAAATAGGATGCCCATCCAAGCCCCGATCACCTTTGAATTTAGCAACTTCAACGACATCCACCCGAATTCGCAATACGGTTCCATCAGCAAGCTTGATTTTCATCGGTTTCTCAATGATCTCTTCGATTTCAACTATCTCTACATCATGCATTTCACCGGTTGTTGGATGTTTCATCTTTCGTTCTACCATAACCAACCTTTTCATTTATTTTGGAGTAGTGATTTCTTTTCCGTTGCTTTGAGTGCGGCTCGGCAACTCGTATCGAAGTTGCAAATATTGCTCACAAAAATATCCTATCTCATTGTGTGCAATGTTTCACCATATCTTGCCATAATTCGACGAAACATCAACCGGATCGAAACTCTGGTTTCGCGTTCCCTGCAAGTAGTGTGAGAAACGCTAAACCTCTGCGAATTTTTGCGGATTCACCTGAGGCAAGGGAAGGTCACAAGAGAAAATGTCCGGGAGGCTTTGCGGGGGCTTAGATTTCAGGTGACGCTTCACGCTATCGCGCTTCACCGACTCATAGAGCGCGTGATAGGAAGGCTCGGCGGGGACGAAAATATCATCCAGGGTGTCGTGCTGCACGGCGAACGATAACTGGGCCTCGACCGCTTCGGTGAGATTTTCCACCGCCTGATCTTGCGTTTCGCCGTAGCCCCTGAGGCTCATATCCAGCGCAATCGCGCACCACATCCCGTCTTCACGGACCACCAGAACACGGAGCGTGTGGTTAAAATCCATGGGCTTGTGGACTCCTTTTTTGCTCGTCAGTCTGTGGAGACAGCTAAAACGATCACGTTGAATCCAGATAAATAGCCTACATGGTTTCGCAGGCTTTTGCACCACGCGCTATTTTAACAACTCACTCACCTGCTATCTCCCCCCCCTCACTCCACCTGCTCCTCGAGCTTCCTTGTCGCCTCCTCGACGATTTCGCACACCTTGTCCATAATCTCCGGATGCTCGCGGAACGACTCGCGCACTTCGGTGATGATCGCCAGCTTCGCGGCGGCGAAGCCGTCTGCGTACTCTAACTTGAGCTTCTCCGCCGATATGCGGCTGCGCTCCAGGCCGTTCACCATCTGGGCGAGTTTCTCGGGCGTGAGGCTCTCGAAGGATTCCTTCCCCATCCGCGAGACGGCCTCGACCGCCTGGGTCATCAGCATCCGCCGCGCGGCGGCGGCCACCTTCTCGCCCGGGTCCCTGCCCTCGCCGTCATAGGCCATGACCTCTTCGATCAACTCGTCCACCATGGCTTCGACACGTTTCGTTTTACGGATGCCCTCGATCAGGCGGTTGTTGCGCGCACCGATGGAGCCGAGCGTTATCTTCTCCCCGGTCTCCTTCTCGAAGGCCTCGGCCACCTCCTTGTAGGTCTTCCCCTCGGCGAGCAGGGGGTCGACGACTTTCTCGGCGCCGTAAATCTCGATTTTCGACTTCCGCCCCCGCCTCCTCTCCATCACAACTCCCCCACGAGGATGTCGGGCGAGGCGGATACGGCGCCTTCGAGCAGGCCGCGTCCCCTGCGGGTGAGATGCGCCTCGTAATCCGTCAGAAGGCGACCGAACCCGCCCGGGGTGCGCTTCTCCAAAAGGCCCCGCGCGGCCAGATCGTCCACGAAGGCCTCGAGCGTCTCGCGGCCCAGGGGCGCGCCGTCCTCATGGTGGCCCGCCTCGCGCAGCGCGCTCCATAGGAGAAGGCTGCCCACGCTCGATTCCGGGCGCAAGGCATCCTGGTAATACAGCGTCTTCAAAATGTCGCCGCGCAGGACGCGGGCCGCCAGTTCGTTCACGATACAACACCTCCTCGATGACATTCATACCGGCGCGCCGGACGCCGCTCGCCGTAATCCAGGCCCCTTCCACCCATTGAAAAACCTCCTCGATGACTCTCACGCTGAAACGCCAAACACCCCCCGCGCGCGGGGACACTTGGCAATATAGAAGGCGGCGCGGGTTCGGGCGGCCTGGCAAATGCGGGCAACTGCGGGCTTGCGCGCGTTGAGAAAATAAATTCCGGGTTGCACAATGCCGCCCGAGGAGGACGTACGATGCGTTTGATCGCGCCGAGGACCGTTGCGCTCGCCGGCTTCGCGCTATGGTTCCTGGGGCTGCCCGACGCGCCGGCCCTGGGCCACGGTGAAGAAGAGATCCTCCTGTTTGCTTATCTGGCGGAAGAGCGCAACCTGCTCAGAATCTCGACCGCCATCGTGGGCGGCATCATCCTGGCGATGGGCGCCTTCATCACCCAGCAGTCGCGCGCCGAGGCGAGGGAAAGCGCCCGGGCCGAATTCACGGGCTTCAGGGTGGTATTGCCGGGGCTGATCGTCACGTGCCTGGGCGTCGGCGTGCTGTTCACGGCCGCCTTCATCCTGCCCGAGCAGATCAAGATCGTGCACGACCATCCCCTGGAGCACATCGAGACGAAGACCACGAAAAGCAGAAGCAGCCCGTGAGAAGTGGTTGAAAAAGTCCGTTTGCGTGATTCGGCGTATGTAATCGACAGACGAGATAGAAGATTAACTCCCCCCTTGAGGGTCGGGCTTCCCGAGGGGAAAGCCCGACAACGAGGCAAGGGCGAAGCCCGCAGGCGAGTTGGTGGGGGGAGCTTTTTCAGTGGCATGTCCCCCCACCGAATCGGCCTTCGCACAAACCGCTCGGCCTCTTCGTCGGGCTTTCCCCTCGGGAAGCCCGACCCTCAAGGGGGGAGTGAAATTCGGTACTCTCTTTCTGTGGACTTTTTCAACAGCCTCCCCGCACAAGACTCCCTCACCGCGCCTTGCCGCTGAGTTTCTCGACGGTGCGCAGCGCGCCCAGACCCAGCATCCCCAGGGTGAGTTCGAGAAGCCCGTCCACCGAGACGGGATAGGGCGCGAGTTCGCCGCTCATCAGCACCTGCCGCGTCCAGAGCCATGCGCCGAGCGCATACTGGGGGATGAAATAAAACGCGAGCGATACCCCGCAGGTCCACAGGATGAACGGCCTGCCGCCCGCGACGAAGACGCTGCGGTGGCCGGCTTCGATTTTGTTGATCTCGTTCTGGGCTTCGGCGGGCCGCATCATCAGCTTTTGCTTTATCGCCTCCGCCGCGCGCCGCTCGTCCGGCGTCTCGACGAATCTGTCGATGACGTTGGCGACGCCCTCCGCCGCCGTGACGACACCGCCTCCGATGAGTTTTTCCAAAAAGGCCATCACGCGCTCCTCATGCGCTCGGCCACCCGGCCCGCCCGGGCGGGGAGTTCGCGCGCGTAAACCGAATCGAGCGCCTCCGATGCCGCCTGCGCGTAGTCGCCTTCGGCGAGCGCGGCCCACATTTTCTGAAAGCCCAGGAGGTTCGGCACCCCCATGTTGTAGGCCATGTCGAGCAGAGCGCGCCTGGCATCCGCCTTTAGATTCGCATACACCTCGCCGACGCGTGAGCGCTCCAGTTCTTCGGCCATCAGGGCGAGACGATGCCGAAGGAGCAGTTCGGCCTCGGCTTCCGATATGCCGTCTTCGAGCAGCGTTCCGTAGCCGATGGTCTTCTTGCCCTTGACGTCCAGATAGACGACCGGCACGAAAC
>WTGD01000303.1 GCA_011523725.1 Nitrospinota bacterium | reverse complement strand
GGAGCGAGGACGTCCGGGCGAAGGGCCAAAGGCAAAGTCAAAATGGATTCCGGCTTTCGCCGGAATGACGAACAAAACTGCATTCGCACGTAGGGGCGGTTCGCGAACCGCCCCTGCGCAAAACCGCAAACTATCCGTCTTCAGTCGAGGCTGGACCCCCGCCGGTTCGGCCTTCGCGCAAAACGCCCGGCTCCACCGGCATTTTCTCTCCCTCCGGTCGGAACAATCCCTCATTCTTCAATCGGGATTGTGGATCTTTTCTCCCTCCTCGGTCGGCCACCATGCGCCGAATCATGAAATCGGGGGTTTTTCAACAACCCCGGTTTGCTATAATTTCCCGCGCGGGATAGAAAAAACGAGAGGAAACGCCCGTTTCGGGGCTATTTTGAGCGAATTTCAGGAAGGCGTCTCGTGAGAGCATTGATTCTGGCGGCCGGCCGAGGAGCCGGTCTGTATCCGTTTACGAATACCCGGCCCAAGGCGATGCTGCCGATGGCGGGCGAGATGCTCCTGCATTCGGCGCTCAAGAAGATACGCGCCGCCGGCGTGAGCGACCTCGTCGTCGTCGTCGGTCACCGCGCCGACAGGATCATCAACGAATTCGGCCAGGGTTCGCGCTACGGGATGACGATTCAATACATCCGCCAGGACGAACCCGCGGGAATCCGGGACGCCGTCAGCCTCGCGAAAGGCCACTTTCAGGAAGACGAGTCGTTTCTGCTGGTCTATGCGGACGTGCTGGCGTCCGAGAACATGTACCGCCAGGTCGTGCAGGCGTTCGGCACCTTTCATCAGCCCGTGGCGGCGATTTGCCATACGCCTCACGCCCAGAACTACGGTACGGTCTATCTCGGCAAGGATATGCAGATTGAGCGACTGGTGGAAAAGCCCGTAGAGCGCGAGGTGGGCAATTACGTTCTGGCCGGCGTGTTCGTCATGCCCTCCCGGCTGTTCGATTTGCTGGAGAACCTCGAGATGGACGAGGCGCTCAACGAGTTGTGCGCGGGCGAGGGGCTGCGCTCCTCGATTTGGGAGGAACCCTGGCTGGACGCCCAGCATCCCTGGGACCTGCTCAAGGGCAACCGGATGGTCATGGACACCTGGAGCGAGGCCCGCGTGGACGGCAGCGTGCGGCTCAGGGGCGCGGTGCAGTTTCGCGGTCCGGTGGTAATCGAGAAAAACGTGGTGATCGAATCGGGCGCTTCCATCTTCGGGCCGTGCTTCATCGGGGAGAACACGTTTCTGGGAAACGGGGTTCTGGTGCGCCCCTATACGGCCATCGGCGCGAACGCGACCATCGGTTTCGGCGTGGAGCTCAAGAACTGCATCCTCTTCAACGGCGTTCGCGTGGGGCGTCTCTCCTTCGTGGGCGACAGCGTGGTCGGCGAGGACGCCGTGGTGGGTTCGGGTACGCTGACGCTGATTCAGAACCTCGACCAGGCCCCCATCGCGGTGCGCATGCCGGAGGGAATGGTCGATTCGGGCCTCGACAAGGTGGGTTCCTTCCTGGGCGACGGGGCGCTGGTCGGCGCGTCGAACACCCTGGCCTCGGGAACCGTCATCCCGCCCGGTGAAGTCGTTCCGCATCATTTCACCTATCCGAGGGGAGAGAACTAGCATGTGCGGCATCGCGGGCATGGCGGCGGGCACGAACGTCTCGCAGAAGCTCCTGCGCTCGATCGCCGCCCTGGAATACCGCGGCTACGACTCCTGCGGCATGGCCGTCCAGAGAAACGGGGCGATAGACATCCGCAAGAACGTGGGCACCGTGGAGGCGGTGAATTCTCTCGAGCGCTTCACGGACATGAAGGGGCTGGTGGGCATCGCGCACACGCGCTGGGCGACGCACGGCGGGGTGACGCAGGCGAACGCGCACCCCCACGCGGACAACGAGAGCCGCCTGGCCGTGGTCCACAACGGCATCATCTCGAACTACAAGGAACTCAGGGAAAAACTCGCGCGCGAAGGTGCTGCGTTCCGTTCCGAGACGGATTCCGAGGTCATCGCGCATCTCGTGGCGCAGAAAATCGCGCGAAACGGCCAGGACGTGGAGGAGGGTTTCGTCGAGGCGATCGACGAGCTCGAGGGCACCTTCGCCCTGGCGGTCATCTCGATAGACGCGCCGGGCCGGATTTTCTGCGTGAAGCGCGAATCGCCCCTCATCATCGGACTGGGGGACGACGCCAACTACGTGGGTTCCGATTTCAGCGCGTTTTTCGAGTTCACCCGCCGGGCGATCATCATGGAAGACGGCGAATACGCGCTCATCACGCCGGAGAGCTATGCGGTCAAGAGCCTCCTCACCAGAGAGCGCGTCGACAAGGAAGTCACCGAGATCGAGTGGGACGCGGAGAAGGCGCGCCGGGGCGGGTATCCCCATTTCATGCTCAAGGAGATTTACGATCAGCCCACCACCGTCCAGGCCGCCCTCCAGATTCCCAGGGAAGATATCCAGTCCCTCGCCGGGATGATTCACGAGTCGCGCCAATGCTTCCTGGGCGGCGTGGGAACGACCTATTACATCGCGTCGATGGGGCAGTATTTCTTCAGCCGTCTGGGGGGGAGGTTTCTGCCCGTCGTCAGTACGGACGAGTTCGCCCACATCGCGGAAATCGGCCCCGAAGACGGCTTTTGCGCCATCAGCCAGTCGGGGGAGACCTACGACACGCTGAGCGCCCTGCGCCATGCGAAAGGGAGCGGCGCCAGGACGGCAGGCATCGTGAACATGATGGGCTCCACCCTCGTCCGCTCGGTGGACGTTCCGATTCTCCAGGGCGCGGGACCCGAAAAATGCGTCATCAGCACCAAGACGGCCCTGAGCCAGGCGGTCATACTGCTGCTCGCCTCGATGGAGCTGGGCCTGCTCACGGGGCGCTTGAGCGAGCCGGAAGTGGCGTCGCTGAGAGAGGAGGTCGCTTCCCTGTCCGACCTCGTGCTCGAGACGCTCAACGAACGCTCGGGCTATTTCCACGCTGCGGCGAACGCGCACCAGCACATGAAGAACTGGCTCTACCTGGGCCGGGGCATCTATTACCCCGCGGCGCTCGAGTGCGCGCTCAAGATGAAGGAGGTCACCTACCTCCACGCGGAGGGGATGAGCGCGGGATTCCTCAAGCACGGAACCATCTCCCTCATCGACGAGAACATGTACACCATCGTCCTGATGCCCACGCCCGAAGAGGCCGAACTCCACGCGCTCACCAGGAGCAGCGCGGAAGAGGTCCGCGCGCGCGGCGGTTTCGTGCTGGGCTACCGCTTCGAGGGAGACGAGGTGGTGGAGGGCCTGTTCAGCGAGGAGATCGTGCTGCCCAGGGTCTCCCCCCTGCTCGCGCCCTTCCTGCATCTGGTCTCGGGGCAGTTGCTGGCCTACTTCCTCGCGGTGGCGCTCAAGCGCGACGTCGACAGGCCGCGCGCGCTGGCGAAGTCCGTCACCGTCGCCTGAGAGCGCGCTCCCCCAAATGCCGAACGCGAAGTTTCAGGGAACGGACGGGGTTCGCGGCCTCGCCGCAGGTGAGGATCACCCGCAGGCTTCGGGCCGCGACCCGCGCGCGGCCTTCGTGGAGCATGGAGTCCTCACGCCCCGGTTCGTCGAGCACTACGTCTTCGAGGCCGGCGCCTGGCTTCTGGAAAGAGCCTCCGAGCAGCTTATCTCCCCCGCGGCGGTGGTGCTGGCCTGGGACCCCCGGGACGTGGGCGGGGAATTAACTTCTGCCTGCGTGAACGGTCTCCTGCGCTCGGGCGCGCACGTACTCTCGCTCGGGGTCATGCCCGCGCCCGTGGCGGCCGCCTATCTGGCGGGCGTGGGTGCGGCGGGCGCGGTGGTGCTCACCGCTTCGCACAACCCTGTGGATCAAAACGGCGTGAAAATCCTTTTGGCCCCCGATTCGATGAAGCCCCTGCCGGAGGAAGACGCGGCGTTGAGCGCCCGCCTCTGGGCGGGCGAGTGGAGCGCGGTGGAGCAGGCGCCCGAGAGCGGCCGCGGCGTGGAAGCCGCCGCCGAGGCGCGCGCGTTTTACCTGGACTACGCCACCCGGCTTCCCAACTGCTGGCTGCGTGCGGGCGACCTCGCCCGGTGGAGCCTCGTGGTGGACCCGGCGGCAGGGGCGTGGAGCGGGCTGGCCGCGCAGGTGCTGGAGGAGTTGCGTCCCTTGGACGTGTGCGAGGTGAACGCTCTGGGCGATGGCCGCGTGAACGAGAACGGCGGCGTGGTCGCGCTCGAGGGCAGGCGCGTCATCGGGGGAGAAGACGCCGGTTTCATCAGTGGCCACGCGGGCGCGCGGGCACTTTTTGAGGCGGGCCGTGCGCGGCGCGAAGAGCTCAGGACAGGCGACGGCCTGGCGGCGGCCTGCGTTCTGGACGCAGACGGCGACAGGGGCTGCGCCCTCGTCTACAATCCGCACCAAGACGCGCTTCACGTCATCGACGGCGACGACGCGCTCGTCCTGCAGGCCCGTTTCCTTAAAGAAGAGGGTGAACTGCCGGATGGTGGCGTAGCCGCC
>WTGD01000088.1 GCA_011523725.1 Nitrospinota bacterium | reverse complement strand
CCATGCAGGAGGATTAGTTGTAGGGACAGGTCGCGACCTGTCCCTACGGTAGGCGGCGCTTTCTTCTCTGGACGCACGACAAATTTGGTTTTTGTTCGTCATTCCGGCGAAAGCCGGAATCCATTTTCAAGCGGAATGGCAACACTCCGGCTTCTCATCTCCTCGTCATTGGCGGGAACCAATCAGAAAAAAACAAAGACAAAACAAAATGGATTCCGGCTTTCGCCGGAATGACGGCGGTGGTCAATACCGAGTGAGGTGAGGTTTTTCGACAGTCCCAAATGCGCCGCCGAACGGATTGAATACGCTAGGTCACCGCCGCGGCGAACTGGAATCCGGCCCAGACGGCGAGGAGACATCCCGCGACCGAGAGCGCCACGTATAGCGCCGCGAGGAGCCAGTCGCCCTCCTGGAACATGAGCAGGGTTTCGAGGCTGAAGGCGGAAAACGTGGTGAATCCCCCCAGCAGGCCGATCATACCGAACAAACGGACCTCTTCGCTGAATAATTCCCTGGCGACCAGCAACTCGTACATGCACCCGATGATGAACGAGCCGATGACGTTGGCCGCCAGGGTGCCGAAGGGCCAGCCTGCGCCCAGCGACCGCTGCACGAAGAGCGCCAGTCCGTAGCGCAGCGCGCTGCCGGTCGCGCCGCCTGCCGCCACCAATAGCCAGTTCAAGCGAGGCTCCTTTCCGCCGGGTGGGCTCCGCACCTCCTCGGTCTCCCGGCAAAATGACACCATTGCGGAGGCGGCGCAAGAGTTTCGCTGACCCTCGCTTTTCGGGGGCGTTTTTGTTTTCTAAAATGCCCGCATGGATGAGACGCGCGAAAAAATCACCCCGCAAGGCTGGAAGGCGCAGCTCGAAGATGAGTTGCGCGAACTCACCGAAGCCAACCTGCGCCGGGGTCTGCGCACGGTCGAGGGGATGCAGGGTCCCACCATGCGCTATGGTGGCAGGACCCTCGTCAATTTTTCGAGCAACAACTACCTCGGCCTCGCGGGCTATTCGGCCATCATCGAGGCGTCGGTCGAGGCCACAAGGGCCGCGGGCGCGAGCGGGGCCGCCTCCCCGCTCATCTCGGGGCACATGGCCGCGCACGAGGAGCTGGCGCGTGCGCTGGCCGCTTTCAAGCGAAAAGAAGCGGCTCTCGTCTTCGGCTCGGGTTTTCTGGCGAACTTAAGCCTCATCACCGCCCTGGCGGGGGAGGGAGACGCCGTTTTCAGCGACGCGCTCAACCACGCGAGCATCGTGGACGGCTGCAGGCTCTCGAGAGCCCGCGTCCACATCTACCCGCACCGAAACGTGGATTACCTGGAAGACGCTCTCAAGCGCGCCTCCTCCGCGCGCCGGAAGCTCATCGTGACGGACGGTGTCTTCAGTATGGACGGGGATTTGGCCCCGCTGCCCGGAATCTGCGACCTCGCGCGCAAATACGGTGCCATGCTCGTGGTGGACGACGCGCACGCCACGGGAGTCATCGGCGAGGGCGGCAGGGGGAGCGGCGCTTATTTCGGGGTGGAGGACGGCGTTTCGGTCTCCATGGGCACGCTGGGCAAGGCGCTCGCCTCTTACGGCGCGTTCGCCTGCGCGGATTCTGCGGTGGTGGATTACCTCGTCAACAAGGCGCGGCCCTACATCTACTCGACGAGCCTCCCGCCCGCCGTGGCCGCCGCCTCTTGCGCCGCCCTTCGCGTCGCGGAAGGCGCCGAGGGAGAGCGCCGCCGGGAGAACCTGGCGAATTTATGCGCGCGCTTCCGCGCGGGGCTTCGCCACATCGGGGTGCGCGTGAGCAATCCCCCGCCGGGGGCCGAGATACCCATTTTCCCCATCATCATCAAGGATACGGAAAAAACGCTCGCGCTCGCGGAATATCTGATGGAGGCGGGCGTCTACCTGCTCGCCATCCGCCCGCCCACGGTGCCCGAGGGCACCAGCAGGCTCCGGGCCACCCTGATGGCGACGCACACCGAAGCGCAGATCGACAGAACGCTCGACGCCCTGGAGTCGGGACTCAAGAAGCTGGGCATTTCCCCCGGCCCCGCCTGACGGAGCGGTTGAAAAACCCGGTTTCGGGAGCGAGCGGCATGAAGATTCACGCGGGCGTGCGTGGACGTGATGGTTTTGTAGGGGCCGCATATATGCGGCCCTCCCCGTTCGTGGCATGCGGGTCGCATATATGCGACCCCTACAACATGTATGCGTGGGACGGTCCCGGGGGGTAGGGGCAGGGGTTTTTCAACAACCCCCCTGACTCCCGGCCTAGTCGATTTCCACGATCACGTTGCCCACCGCTTCGCCCGCTTCCACGGCCTCGTGCGCGCTTGCGAGTTCTTCGAGCGGAAAGCGCTCGGCGATGTGGTGTGAGAGCGCGCCTGCGTCCAGGGCGCGGGTGATGTCCGCCGCCGCTTGGAGCAAAGCCTCCGGCGGGCAGCAGTGAACCATCACCAAGCGGATGGTGATGTTGTTCAGCATGAGTTCGTAGTGGGGAAAGCGGGGGTTGCGATCCCCCATGGAGGAATAGGAAGTGATGACCCCGCCGATTTTCAGGATTTTGTAGTTCGTCTCCCAGTTCACGCCGAGATTCACGTCCACCACGCGGTCCACGCCCGCGCCGCCTGTGACCTCCAGAACTCTTTCGGCGATGTCCTCCTCGCGGTAGTTGATCAGGTGATCTGCCGCCGCCGCCCGCTCCGCCTTGGACGCCGAACTCACCGTGGCGATGACGCGCGCTCCCGCCCATCTGGCCAGTTGCACCGCGTAGACGCCCACGCGGCCCGCGCCTCCCGTCACCAGCACCGTCTTACCTTCTATCGGGCCGTCCGCGAACAGGCAGCGGTGGGCCGTCATGGCGGGAATGCCGAGGCACGCCCCCTCTGCGAAGCTGGTTCCCTCCGGCAGGCGCACCAGGAACTTCTCGGGCAGACAGACGTATTGCGCCGAGGTGCCGAAAGCGCGTTTGTAGCGCGCGTTGTAGACCCACACGCGGTCGCCGGCTTCATGGCCGTTCGCGCCCGGGCCTAACTCCTCCACGACGCCCGCGCCGTCGTTATGGGGGATGATCCTCGGGAAATCGGGAAAATGCTCGAAATAGCCCCAATCCTCGGAACCCTGGCCCCCGCGGCGCTTGCAGTCCGTGGGGTTCACGCCCGACGCGTGGAGCCGCACTCTTATTTCACCTGCTCCGGGTTCGGGCGTCGCCATCTCACCTGTCTCGATGACATCGCGCGCCGCGCCCTTGCGCTCGTACCAGCCTGCCCGCATCACTTGCGATCTCCTTTGCCTGCCTTACCCGTGGGTGAATGAGACGCCCAGGTAGACGACGATCAAGGCGAGGATGAGATTGAAGAGGAGCCAGGTCTTACGCTGCGCCTTCATGCCCTCGAAGCCCCTGGGAATGGTGAGCGCGACGCCCACGAAGATGATCACGAGCGCGAGGACGATCTTCACGATCAGCGACCCCGGAATGGCGAGTCCGCTGACCACGAGGCGGCCTAAGTGGTGAAGCCCCGTGAGGAGCAGGATCAGGAACGAGCCGTGGAGGATAGGAATGAACCGTTTCTGGATTTTCGCCATGAACGGCCCCCGCTCCGCTTCGGGCAGGTCCGCCGCCGTGGGGATGACCACGAAACGAAGAAAGGCCACGCCGCCGACCGCCAGAATCGCGCTCAGCACGTGAAGGGTCGTGACGATGATGTTGCCCGTGCTGTATCCCATAAGACGCACTCCCGTGGATGATGAGAAATTTTCTTAAGCCGTGTCCTCTCCCACCAGTACCAGGACGCCGGAATACTGGTGGAGATGGTCGATTTTTCCGATGGGCGCGATCTCAGAACCCGTGAAGAACCCGGCGACGGGCAGCCCGCGCATCTTCTCCCGAATCGCGCCGGCGTCCACCTCCATCTCCCCGTAGAGGGAACTGCCCCGGCCCGCGCAGTTGAAATAAAGGCCGAACGCGCGCGCGTGACCCGTCCCGTTTGGCGAAGGTGATGGCCTGGCCGGTTCTGACCGGCGTCGGCAGCGCGATGACGCCGCGTTCCTCGTCCGCGCCCACGATGGGCCGCACGATGTACTCGCCGTGGTCGAGCATCACCTTGTCCGGGTCTCCCGGAATGCCGATGAACAGGTTCATGGCCGCGAAGCGGATGTTCTCCATCCATTCGGGACCCGCCGCCTCGGCGTAGGCGTCATACGCGCGCTCGCCCGAGATTTCCCAGACCACGTTCTCCTCCGCGCGGGTGATGAGCCTGGGCTCGCCCACCGGCAGATAGGCCTGGGATATTCCGATGAATCGCCTGGGCGCGCCCGCGAATACGACGCCCGAGACGGCGCCCGTCTGCACCCCCCCGTCCAGGAACTGGAAGGTTCTGCCCGCCGTGCCGTCCTCCGCTGCGCCGCCTCCCACGATGATGGCCTCCTCGCCCAGTTCCTCGTGAATTCCCTCGAAAAGCGCATCGGCTTGTAAGTGATAGCTGTCGGGCATGATGACGACGAGGGGCGGACTCTCCGGACACAG
>WTGD01000217.1 GCA_011523725.1 Nitrospinota bacterium | reverse complement strand
CTTACGTTCGACTCCCCCGAGGGCGCGCCGATCAAGCCGCAAGAGGCCATTGTCGCCTTGAGTGAAGAAGTGGGCGATAAGGCGATTATCACCACCGAAGTGGGGCAACACCAGATGTGGGCTGCCCAATTTTACAATTTCACCTTCCCGCGCCAGTTCATTTCATCCGGCGGCCTCGGAACCATGGGCTTCGGTTTCCCCGCGGCCATCGGCGTGGCGCTTGCGAGGCCAGACAAGCTGGCGATCGACATTGCGGGGGATGGCAGTTTTCAGATGGTGATGCAAGAAGTCGCCACTGCCGTTCAGTATGGTATTCCCGTAAAAGTCTTTTTGTTGAATAACGCTACACTGGGCATGGTTCGTCAATGGCAGGATTTGTTCATGGACAGGCGATTCAGCGAAGTGGATTTCGACTCTTCGCCCGATTACGTCAAGCTCGCAGAGGCGTTCGGCGCCAGTGGTCGACGGATTGTGGACAAGGAAGAATTGAGGCCCGCCATCCAGGAAATGATCACTACGCCGGGACCCTACATCCTGGACGTGATCGTCGATCCCGATGAGTTGGTTTTCCCGATGGTGCCCGCAGGCAGCGCGACAAAAGACATGATTGTTCGGGACAGCCGGAAAAAAGTCCTTCGAGGCAAGCTCAGCGCATTGCCCGATAACTAGGAGGATTCACCCGTGGAGCTCAATGGCTCGCAAATCATGATTGAAGAGTTGAAAGCAGCAGGCATCGAGATGGCCTTCGGCATACCGGGCGGCGCCATCATGCCGTTTTACGATGAACTGCTGAAGGCGGATTTCCCGCATATCCTCACCCGTCACGAGCAGGGTGCGGCCCACATGGCGGACGGATACGCACGCGTGAGTGGCAAAGTCGCCATCATCGTCACGACTTCCGGCCCCGGAGCTACGAACCTTATCACCGGACTCGCCAACGCACAGATGGATTCCGTACCGCTCATCGCCATTACCGGCCAGGTGGCTACCAACATGATCGGCACCGACGCCTTTCAGGAAGCCGATGTGTACGGCTGCTCCATTCCGGTCACGAAATTCAACTGGCTGATTAAAGACGTCAACGAAATTCAGCATGTTACGCGGGAAGCGATTCGTGTAGCGACGACGGGCCGGCCCGGTCCCGTCCTGCTGGATTTTCCCAAGGACATTCAGATTACCAAGGCGGAGTACACGCCGCGAGAATCGGCCGAATCCCCTCTTCCGGCTCCTCGGCAGTATCCCGAACTCGATATGGAGGGAATAGAAAAGCTGCTTGAAGCCATCGAGCGGGCCGAGCGGCCCGTCATCATCGGCGGCGCCGGCATTATCAAGTCCGGGGCGTCTGAGGAGCTCGCGAAATTCGCAAAAGCGACGGGTATCCCGGTGATCAATACATTGTTGGGCCTCGGGGGATTCCCTGGCACGGACGAGCTTTTCCTCGGTATGCCGGGAATGCACGGCACGGCCTATGCAAACTTTGCTCTGTGTGAATGCGATTTGCTCATCAACCTCGGCGCCCGTTTCGACGACCGTGTGACGGGCAAGGTGTCGAGCTTCTGCCCCAAGGCGACCATCGCGCACGTCGACATCGACGACGCCGAGATCGATAAACGAGTGCACACGCACATTCCGATTCTCGGGAATGTGCGGGACGTGCTGATTACACTAAATGAACGTCTAAGGCCTGGAGATTACGACGAATGGCGCCAGACCTGGACGGATTGGAAGGCGAACTACCCCCTTCAATATGACTGGGACGGCTCTATCAAACCTCAGTACGTGATCGACCAGATTCAGGAGATCACCGAAGGTAATGGTATTTATGTGACTGGCGTAGGACAGCATCAAATGTGGGCGGCTCAGTTCATCCGCTTCAACGAACCCAAGACCTGGGTAACGTCCGGCGGTCTCGGCACGATGGGTTTCGGCCTTCCCGCCGCCATCGGCGCAAAATTCGCCCGTCCGGAGAAAGATGTCTGGCTGATCGACGGCGATGGCAGCTTTGCGATGACTCTTGTCGAACTCGCCACGGCGGCAACCTACAACGTCCCCGTGAAAGTCGCTATCCTCAACAATGCGTACCTGGGAATGGTGCGCCAGTGGCAAGAACTGTTCTTCGAGAAACGCTACTCGCATTCGCACTATCCGGAAAATCCCGATTTCGGCATGATTGCAGAAGGTTATGGCGTAAAAGGCATCAATGTTACCGACGTGAACGAAGTGCGGAATTCCCTTGAGACGGCGGCCGAGCACGATGGGCCAGTGGTATTGAATTTCTTGGTCAACAAGGAGGAAAACGTCTGGCCCATGGTTCCCGCTGGCGCCGGAAACGATGAAATGCAACTCGCCCCACCCTCCAGGGAAGCCAAATCATGAGACAGGTCTATTCTATTCTCGTCAACAACCACGCGGGCGTGCTATCACATGTAGCGGGCCTATTCACGCGTCGTGGATATAACATCGAAAGCATCGCCGCCGGACCGACGGAGGATGCCACGATAACGCGCATCGTCATCGTCGCCATCGGCGAAGAAAACGAACTCGACCAGATCGCCAAACAACTCCGTAAGCTCTACGACGTGCGGGAAGTCGAGCAAATCTCTTATAACCAAGCCGTCACGCGAGAACTCGTTCTCGCCACAATCAAAGCGCCCATTACAAAAAGAAGTGAAATCATACAACTCGCCAACGCCTTCGGTGCTCAGGTAATTAACATGACCGACGATACTGTGACGCTAGAAGCTAGCGGCAACGATCACAAGGTCAGAACTCTCCTCAAGGCATTCGAAGGCTACGGAATTTCGCAGATGGCGCGCACGGGCATGATTTCGCTGCCCTACGACGGCATGCCCGACGATTGGGAGCCCATCGCATAATGTCCAGAAATTCCAATAACACCAAGGATGATACACATACGATAGCGGTTTTGGTGGAGAACAAATTCGGCGTTCTGGCCAAGGTGGCAAGTCTGTTCAGCGCCCGGGGCTACAACATTGACAGCCTTTGCGTGGGGGTGACGCAGGACCCGAGCGTATCCCGAATCACTCTCGTTACGCGTGGAGACGCAAAAGTCCTTGAACAGATCAGAAAACACCTCAGCAAGCTCATCGACACCTTTAAAGTGATGGACATGGGCGAGACGGACAGCGTCGAACGAGAGATGATTCTCATCAAGATTTCGGCGCCAAAAGCCTCGCGGTCGGAAATTTTTCAAATCATCGACGTTTTCCGTGGCCGTGTAGTCGATGTGTCTACAGATACCATTACCGTTGAAGTCACAGGCGATGAGGGAAAGATTCACGCCATTTTGAATTTGCTCCAACCATTCGGGATCAAAGAGATCGCCCGAACAGGCAAAGTCGCACTCACCCGAGGAGCCAAAACTCTTAAGGGCTCTAAAAATTGACCCATGAGTGAAAGAGACCACCCCAGCAGGCCATTTATTGCGAGAGAAGGTTGGGGCTATGTTTCCGGGTTATCAGCCATTGGTTTCATATCAATCCTCTTCGGGGGATGGATTTGGGCGACTCTTTTTTTTCTGCTGGCCGCGGCTGTAGCCGGTTTTTTCAGAGATCCCCATCGTACTCCGCCTGATGAGCCGGGCATCGTTCTATCTCCGGCGGACGGACGGGTCGTGGAAATCGCCCCCACCGAGGATGCTGGAAAAGTCGTCCGGATATTTCTTTCTCCCTTGGACGTTCATATCAACCGCTCGCCCGTGGACGGGAGAATATCGAGCATCCACTATCAAAAAGGCCGTTTCCTGGCCGCCTATAAAGAAGCCGCCTCAAGCAACAATGAACAAAACGCCCTGGAAATCGAGACGAACACAGGCGATAATTTCAGGGTCGTTCAAATCGCCGGCGTCCTGGCCCGGCGGATTGTCTGCTGGACCAAAGCGGGCGATACCATAAGCGCGGGAGAACGCTTCGGGCTGATTCAGTTCGGCTCGCGAACGGATCTATATTTTCCGGAAGGGTATGATATATCCGTAGAAAAGGGACAGCGTGTTCGCGGAGGAGAAACCATCGTTGGACGAGCAAACCACCAGACAACCACGGAATAAATTTGGTCGTCGTTCACGCAGGAGAAGGCGCCGTTCCGGAAGGCGTTCTTTTCAGCGGGGGATATTCCTGGTTCCCAACCTGCTGACGACGGGCAGTCTGTTTGCCGGCTTCTACGCGATCGTCGCTTCCATCCAAGGAGACTTCACCTGGGCCTCGCTGGCCATATTATTGGCCATCGTTTTAGATGGTCTCGACGGCACAGTCGCCCGGTTGACGAAGAGCACGAGTCCGTTCGGCCTTCAATACGACTCGCTGTGCGACCTGACGGCTTTCGGTATCGCTCCAGCCATTTTGATATATACCTGACTCCTCGCACCTTACGGCAGAATCTGCTGGCTTGCCACGTTCATATTCGCCGCTTGCGGCGCCTTGATGCTAGCGCGCTTCAACGTACTGGCTCAAGCGAGTACAGGTCCCATGGATTTCCGGGTACTGCCGATTCCCGGAGCGTCGGGGGTC
>WTGD01000094.1 GCA_011523725.1 Nitrospinota bacterium | reverse complement strand
TGCGACTTCCCCGTTATCGAGGAGCGTGTTTTGCCAACCGGTGGCGTAGAATTCTCGGAGTTCGTCCAGCACCTTTTCCTGGGGCTGGTGCAGGGCTCTTTCTGGGTTCTCCTGGCCCTGGGGCTGTCGATCATATTCGGCCTCATGGGCATCATCAATTTCGGCCACGGCGCCTTCTACATGCTGGGCGCGTACGTGGGCTTCACGGTCTCGGACCTCATATTCTCGCCCTTTCTCGGGCCGAACGCGGGCTTCATCGTGGCCCTCGCCTCCGTGCCCGTCGTCATGTTCGCCCTCGGGATGGTTTTCGAGAAATACGTCATCAGCAGAATATACAATACGGAGAACGAGCGGTTCTCGGGCGTTCTGATCATGTTCGGCATGTCCATCTTTTTGCCGGACTTCGTCCGCTTCATCTGGGGGAGGCCGGGCAAGCCCTTCAACATCCCGCCGATGTTCGAATTCTCGCTCTTCCAGACGGGCACGCTCGACATCACGGCCTACAGGAGCTTCACCATCATCACGGCCGCGATCCTCGTCGCCCTGCTCTGGGTGCTCATCTACAAGACGAACCTGGGCATGATGATCCGCGCGGGCACGAACAACAACACGATGGTGAAGGTGCTCGGCATCAACGTGTCGCGCATCTGGCGCCTCACGTTCGGACTGGGCATCGCCCTGGCCGGATTCTCCGGCGTCATGATAGCGCCCCTGTTCGCGGTGGATGCCACGATGGGCGAGCTCATCCTGGTGCAGACCTTCATCGTGGTCGTCGTCGGCGGCATGGGGAGCTTCATCGGTCCCGTCATCGGCGGGCTGATTCTGGGCCAGCTATGGGCGCTGACGCCCCTGGTGGGCAGAACCCAGTACGTGGTCCAGAACTGGACGGGCACGGTGATCGGCCCCGATTTCTGGGAAAAAGCGTCCGACATCCTGCTGTTCATCGTAATGGCGATAATACTTCTCTTGAGACCAAGGGGGTTGTTCGGCCAGGAAGGCGCTTTTGACTAAAAAAACGTTTCGTCTCGGGAGAGATTTGTAAAGTGGATGCACCAGCCCCAAAAAACCGATTCACGCCCAAGGAGTTCTGGGCCTGGCTCGCGGAAGTCTTCGACAACTACGGCATCCTGATACTCGCTGCCGTCCTCGTGGTCTATCCGTTCCTGTTCGACACGCTGAACGAATCGATCATCTGGCTCGAGGACAACGACTGGGAGGACACCGCCGAGATCGTCGCGGAGTTTCGCGGCTTCGTGCCGAGCACGCCGCTCATGATCCAGATTCTCATCTACACGCTGTTCGGCATCGCCTTCAACATCCTGCTCGGCAACACGGGAATGCTCAGCCTGGGCCACTGCGCCTTCTTCGGCGTGGGCGGCTACACCGTGGGCATCATGCACGCCTGGATCAAGCCGGGCACCTATGCCCCCGACTGGATGGTCAGCGCATTCAAGGTGTTGCCTCTGGAAATCTCGCTCATCACCTGCATCATCGTCTCCACCTTCGTCGCCTGGCTCATCGGCACAATCTGCAGCACGAAGCGCGGCGTGTACTTCGCCATGGTCACCCTCTCCATCAGCATGATCTTCTATTACTCCGCACAGACGTTCGACGACCTCACGGGCGGAACGGACGGCCTGGGCGGTCTCGAGAACATGCGGCTGGGCTCCATCGGCCTGCGCGTGGGCATCATGGACGCGAACATCACCTACTTTTTCGTCTTCGTGCTGAGCGCCGTTTTCATCGCCGCCATCTGGCAGGTGCTGCGCTCGCCGTTCGGCCACGTGCTGAGAGCCGTGCGCGAGAACGAGGACCGCGCGCGCATTTGCGGCTACAACGTGGCGAAGGTGCGGCTCATGGCGTTCACGATGAGCGGGGCCATCTCGGGAGTCGCGGGCGCGCTGGCGATCATCTACGGCGAGACCGTCCCGATCGAGAACATCCACTTCATCACTTCGGGACAGATCGTCATCATCACCCTCTTCGGGGGAGCGGGCACCTTCCTGGGCCCTGCCGTGGGTTCGTTCATCTACTGGTACCTGAGACAGTTGATGAGCGTGGAATTCGTCAAATACCTGGACATCTTCCAGTACTGGGAAGCGTGGGTGGGCGGCATCTTCGTGCTGATCGTGCTCTTCGTGCCTTCCGGCATTCTGGGCACCATCCGCAACATGACGCTCGAATACCGCGAGAAGAAATTATTAACGAAAAAAGCCGTGGAGGATGTTCTGGCGAAAAAAGCCGAAGACGAAGCGGCAGCCGAAACGGAATAACGGAAAGACAAAATGCCTATCCTGGAAACCAAAAATCTGAGCAAGCACTTCGACGCCTTGGTCGCCGTGGACAGCGTGGACTATTCGGTCGATTCGGGTGAACTGCGCTCCATCATCGGACCCAACGGCGCGGGCAAAACGACTTTTTTCAACATGATCGCGGGCGATCTGCTGCCTACGTCGGGACAGGTCATCTTCGACGGCGAGGACGTCTCGGAAGTGCCCGCCCATGAACGATCTCACCTGGGGATAGGCCGCACCTATCAGATCACCAACATCTTCCCCAAGCTGAGCGTGCTGGAGAACATCCGCATCGCCGCGCAGTCGCGCAAGACGACGTTCAACCTGTGGTCGACCGTTCCCAGCCACAAGGAGTTGATCGACAAATCGGACGAGATAATCGAACGCATCAACCTGACGGAGAAACGCGACGAACTCGCCGGCACGCTCGCGCATGGCGAGCAGCGCTATCTCGAAATCGGTATCGCGCTCGCCACCGACCCCAAGCTGCTCCTGCTGGATGAGCCCACCGCGGGCATGAGCCCCGAGGAAACCCTCCAGACGGGCGAGTTCATCAAGAGCCTCGCCGATCCGCTCACCATCGTTCTCGTGGAGCACGACATGGAGGTGGTGCTGGGCATTTCGGACATAATCACCGTGCTGCACAACGGCGCCTTTCTCGCCGAGGGTTCGGTGGAGGAAGTTCGCGCGAACGCAGAGGTGCAGCGCGTATACCTGAGGGAATAATGCTCGAAGTCGATTCCATCAATACGTTTTACGGCCTGAGCCACGTGCTGCACGACCTGAGTCTCAAGGTGGGCGAAGGCGAGGCGGTGGCTTTCCTCGGCAGGAACGGGGCGGGAAAATCCACCACCATGAAGACGATCATGGGCCTGCTGACGCCCAGCAGCGGCAAAATCTCTATGGAGGGAGCCGACATCACCCAGGCCGAGGCGCACACCGTCTCGCTCGCGGGGATTTCATGGATCCCCGAGGATCGCCAGGTGTTCACCAACCTCACCGTCTATGAAAACCTCAAGATCAGCCGCATCCCCATCGATGGCGCGAAGGACCTGGACGCCCACCTCGACTGGATTTTCTCCCTCTTCCCGCGCTTGAAGGAGCGCATCAACAACAAGGGGAACCAGCTGAGCGGCGGCGAGCAGCAGATGCTCACCATGGCGCGCGGCCTCGGCACGGAGCCCAAGCTCATCATGGTGGACGAGCCCACCGAGGGCCTCATGCCCGCCTACGTCGAGACCATCGAAAACGTGCTGGTGGAGATCCAGAAAAAAGGCATCGCCATCCTGCTCGTGGAGCAGAACTTCCGCATGGCGCTCAGCATCACCAAGCGCGCCTACCTCATCGAAAAAGGCGTTATCCAGTGGGAAGGCGCCTCCGCCGACCTGCTCGAAGACCAGGAAACCCGCATGCGGTATCTCGGCGTCTAGCCGAGCCCAGAGAAACCCCGCCGAATTTACGGCTTCGCGCCGACCAGGGAGGAGACGGTATGGATCAGCGTCTCAGCATCGTCACCCTGGGCGTGGACGACCTCTCTCGCGCCCGCGCGTTCTATGAAGCGATCGGCTGGCGCGTTGCGAGCGAGGAGAACGCCGATTCCATCGTCTGCTTCACGCTCAACGGAATCGGTTTCGCCCTCTACCCCCGCAAGAAACTCATCGAGGACGTCGGGCCGCAGGCCGGCAGCGGCGAGGCGACCGGCGCGGTCACCCTGGCCTACAACGTTCGCACGCGCGAGGACGTCGCCAAAGTGCTCGATGAAGCCGAACGCGCCGGTGGCGTCATCGTGAAGCCGGCGCAGGACGTCTTCTGGGGCGGCCATTCGGGATACTTCAAGGATCCGGACGGGCATTATTGGGAAGTCGCCTGGAACCCCTTCTCACCGCTCGATGAGGCAGGAAACTTCGCCTGGTAGGCGTTGGCGGGTCACTACTTCCTCGTCAATCGGTGCAATCGCTCTCTCCAGGGCTGTTGAAAAAGCCCTCTTTTTAAGGGTTAGAGGGGACACCTCTTTCGGCTGGAAAAGCACCCCCCTGTCCCCCTTGTCAGAGAGGTAAAGGCGATACCCCCGACTAGGAGGTGCAAGAAAAGCCCCTGATAGGGCCTGTTAAAAAACCACCGGGAAGCATTTTGAGTTGCGCGCACGCTTTTGAATTTCACTCCCCCCTTGAGGGGGAGTCAACGAGACAAGGGCGAAGCCCGCAGGCGAGTTGGTGGGGGGACATGCCACAGAAAAAGCTCC